>JAHEKA010000566.1 GCA_024638585.1 Rhodospirillales bacterium | reverse complement strand
CGCATCCCGGATTCGGCGCGCTACGTGCTCGACCGTCCGGATCTGGGCCAGGACGCCAAGGACCGCATCCTGTGGGAGGGCACGGCCAGGCTTTATGGCTTCGACTCGCCCCTTTCCCAGGCGGCGGCCGAATAATGGACCGGCTGCAAGACAAGGTGATCCTGATCACCGGCGCGGCCGCCGGGCTGGGGCGCGAATACGCCGTCCGCCTGGCCCAGGAGGGGGCCCAGCTGGCCTTGGCCGATATCAACGACTGCGCCGACACCGCGGCGCGCTGCGCCGCCGCGGCCCAGGGCAGCGATCCGCTAACCCTGAGCGTCGATGTCTCCGACGAGGATCAAACCAAGGAAATGGCGCGGCGCACCCATGATCGCTACGGCCGCATCGACGGGCTGCTCAACAACGCCGGCCTGATGCGGGGCCTGGCCGTGAAATCTCTCCTGGACGTCGACATGGAGGTCTGGGACCGGGTCTATGCGGTCAACGCCCGGGGGACTTTCCTCGGCATCCGTGCGGTGTTCCCCTATATGCGGGATCAGAAAAGCGGGACCATCGTCAATATCGGCTCCGGCAGCACGCTCCGTATCGCTCGGGCCGTCGACAGCCTGAACCCCCATTACACATCGTCCAAGGCGGCGATCGCCAACATCACCCGGATCGTCGCCCGGGAGCTCGGCGCCTATAACATCAATGTCGTCACCATCGCCCCGGGCAGCACGACCTCGGACCGGGACCAGGCCCTGGCGGAGGGCGAAGCCTATCCCGAACCTGATGCGGCGCTGCAGCGGCGCGGCGTGCCGAGCGACCTGACCGGCGTGATGGCCTTTCTGTTCAGTGAGGACGCGCGCTTCATCTCCGGCCAGATGATCGTCGTCAACGGCGGGCGCGAGGTCTATTGACGCGGCCACGTCCGGGGCCGCGAAGGAGCAAAGCCAATGGGGATCGAGGTCATCAACTGCCCCGAACTGGCGCGCAAGACCAAGGCGCGTAAGGTCGTCATGAACACCCGCAAGATGCACGCCTGGGTGCACTATTACCCTGAACCCGGCGATCACGACGACATGCACTGCCATAACGAGGACCAGACCTTCTATTGCATCGACGGCCAGTGCACCATGCACTTCCCGGACGGCGGCAAGGCGGTGCTTACCCCCGGCATGGCGGCGCTGATCACCGGCGGCTCGTTCTATATGCTCGAGAATTCGGGCGATGGACCGATGATCCTGATGGGCAACCGGTCGGGCAACCAGGACAACATCAAGCACATCAATTATGAAACGCGGGAGGACCTGCGCGCGGGCAAGGGCGACGCGGGCCGCAACATGGAGGTCTACCGGGCGGCGGGCAAGGCGGCCAAACCGAGTTGAACCTTCCGCTCACCTTCCCGACACGGGAGGTTGAAGGTCATTTTCCGATTTCGCGTAAAATAACGTCCCCCGCATGTTGTCCTGCCACATTCATTCCCCATATCAAAGGGCAAGTACCTAGCGACTAGGGGCAAATGAAATGGACGAACGCACGAAAGAGTTGATCGCACTGGGTGCGGCGGTGGCCTCCGGCTGCCATCAATGCATCGAGGCGCACATCGCGAAATGCGATCAACTGGAGCTATCCCATCAAGACGTGGCGGACGCCGTTGAGGTCGGTCTCGCCGCGCGAGAGAGGGCCCGGGACGCGACCAAAAAGGACGCCGAAAACATGCTGGGTCATTATCCTCAGGAGGCCGCCTGACAGGTGCGCCCGACGGCGCCCCACCCTCGCCGGCAGGGCGCCCGGCACAGCCGCTACCACTTGGGACACTTGCGGAAGACGCTGGCGTAAGACAGCGGCGAATCGACGATCGCCTGGGCGGCGCGCAAGTCCCGCAGCATTGCTCTGTAAACCGGCTGGACATTTTCGTTGGAGATCGCCTGCACGTCGCGGGCCGCGTCGGCCGCGGAGGCGACGATGATCGGCGTCTGGGCGGTGGGCACGGATCCCGATTCCAGCGCCGCGCGGATGCGCGGGGCGTAGATTTCCAGATTCCGCCGCGCCACCGCGACATGCTGCATTTCATGGGCATAGATCGCG
>JAHEKA010000565.1 GCA_024638585.1 Rhodospirillales bacterium | reverse complement strand
ATCCGTTACGGGGCTGCGGCAATCTGTTTCCTCGGTGCCCATGTCGCTGCGGCCCAGATCTTCCTTGTATTCCGCAACCTGACCTCCGGCCAGGCATCCAATCCGATCAATCTGATCCTGGCAAGCGGTGCCTTGTTCATCCTGGTCGGTCAGGCGCTTTTGCTTTTCACTGCGCCGCCGCCCGGTCGCAGGGACTGACCGCGCTCCGGCTTATCCCCCGTAAAAGACGTTATCGCCAAGCTCGCGCATGTGCAGGATGGCGTCGTCCGCCCGGCCTTCCGGCGCCTTGGCGACATTGGCTTCCACCGCTTCGCCGACGACGATGTGGTGATCGCCGCGCTCGACGATCTCGGCCAATTTGAACTCGACGCTTGCGATCGCGTTGTCCAGGATCGGCGCGCCGGTGGACCCGGCATGGAAGGGCTCGCCGGAGATCGTGTCGCCGTCCTGTTCGGCCGGCTTGAAGAAGGTGAAGGCCTGGCCCTGCTGGCCCGTGCCCAGCATGTTGAGGGCAAAGTGGCCCGCGCCCTTGAGCATCTGATAGGCCCCAGAATCGGTCTTCACGCCGACCACCACCAGAGGCGGATCGAAAGAGGTCTGGGTCACCCAGTTGACGGTCGCTGCCGCGATGCCGTCCGACCCTTTCACGGTCAAGACGTAGATCCCGTAGGGGATCATTCTCAGGGCGGTCTTCTTGGCGTCGGCGTCCATGGCTCTCTCCTCTCCCATCGATGGCCGGCCAAGGCACGTTGCGGCGCGGGGGCGGCCAATTCGTTTCTGGATCTGTAATAGGCAGAAATAGAGCAGTGGGAAACTGAAAACCGAAGGCCAGGCCCCATGATCCGCTCGCCGCTGGCGCTAGGAGGTCTCGGCGGGGCCGTCCTCATGAACCTGGCCGCCGCGCATCAGCTTTTCCGCGGTGCGTGCGGTCTGGGCGATGGACCGCATGGTCGGCGCGTGGGCGGCGAGATAGCGGGTCACGCCGATCAGGATATGACGCCCCGGCGGCGTGTTGCCCCAGTCCTGGAACTGTCGGACTCCCGCCTCAAGCGACTGATAGGCGTGGAACCCCGCGTCCTCGCGCAGGAGCGCGCGTCCCAGAACGGCAATGAGGGCGTCGGGCGGATGGTCGCATTCAAGGTAGCGCGCCACGATGCGGGCCGCACGGTCGGTCTGCCGGGGCCGGTCGAAGGCTTCGAGCAGGGCGGTGGTCAGCGTATCCGCCTCCTCGGGAAGGTCGCCGGTCTCCGCCCCGGGCTCGCCGGGCAGGGGGGCGGGCGGCACATTGAGGTAGCGGCAGAGATAGACCGCCATGGCGCCGTGGAACACACCGCGCGCGGCTTCGGGAGCTCCTCCGCCCGTGCCGATGCGCTTGAGCGCCTGGTGCACCGCGTGGCAATAGGTGAAAGCGTGGTGCGCCGTTTCCCAGTCCGATTGCTCGTTGACGTCCCCGAACCGGGCGAGGCGCAGCGCCGCGGCGTAAACCAGCGCGCGCCCCAGCTCCGCCGGCTCGGCCCCATCACCGATGGCGCCATTCAGCGCATCGATGACCGCCCTTGGATCGTCGGCAAGGAGCCGATGGGCCAAGTCCTCATGACCGCCCCAGTCGCCATCGCGGGCGGGGGCGAATTTGTCCGGAAGCCCGGCGCAGGCGTCTTCCAGCAGCGCGATGAGGTCCACCGGTTGGCGCCAGGCCGTGGATTCGGCGGCGCTGCGCGATCCCACCGTCTCGCCCACGATCGCCGGCAAGACCTGATCGGCGTGCTCCCAACCGATCAGGTCCAGGCATTCGAAGGCCTTGTTGATGAAGTCGAGCGCGTGGCCGCCCCCGGCATAGACCCGGTCGGTCTCCGCCGTGAACAGGAGGTCGGCGAGTTGGGACGGCTCCGTGCCCGCGGCAAGTGCCGTCAGCAGCGTGCGTTCGGCGGCTTCCCGATGGCGCACCGCTGCCCAGTGCCGGAACCAGCGTTTTAGGGTGGCAAGGCCCGGGTCGCTTGCCAGGGGCGCGCGCTCGCGCCGCGGCGGTTCATCGGCGCAGTCGCGCGCGACGCGCCTTGCCCCGTGATAGAGGGCGACATAGA
>JAHEKA010000564.1:1157-2082 GCA_024638585.1 Rhodospirillales bacterium | reverse complement strand
TGCCAATGCGACGGTGGCGGTGGTCCATAACGGAATCATCGAAAACTTCCAGCAACTGAAGCAGGGGCTTTGCGCCGAAGGCCACGCGTTTGAGAGCGACACCGATACCGAGGTGATCGTCCATCTGGTGACGCGGTATCTCAATCAAGGCATGGCGCCGACCAAAGCGGCGGCCCGGGCCATCGGCGAGCTGGAAGGCGCGTTCGCGCTGGCCATGATCTTCGCCGGCCATCCGGAGCTGGTGATCGGCGCCCGGCGGGGCAGCCCGCTTGCCGTCGGCTATGGGGACGGGGAGATGTTCCTGGGCTCCGACGCCCTGGCGCTGGCGGGGCTGACCCAGCAGATCTGTTATCTCGAGGACGGCGACGTGGTCGAACTGACCCCCGAAGGTGCCGCCATCCGCGACGCCGCGGGCGCCGTGGCCGACCGCCCGATCCGCGAGACAGCCGCCATCGGCGATGCCATCGGCAAGGGCAACTTCGCCCATTACATGCTGAAGGAGATCTATGAACAGCCGACCGTGATCGGCGACACCCTGGCGTCCTTCATCAACCCGGCGACCCGCACCGTGGCGATGCCCGATCTGCCGGTCGATTTTGCCGACCTGCCGCGCCTGCAGATGCTGGCCTGCGGCACCTCCTGGCATGCCGCGTTGATTGCGCGGTACTGGTTCGAACGCCTTGCCGGGCTGCCGGTCGACGTCGATATCGGCTCGGAGTTCCGCTACCGCGCGCCGCAACTGCACAAGGGCGGCGCGGCGCTGGCCATCTCCCAATCGGGCGAGACGGCCGACACCCTGGCCGCCCTGCGCCTGGCCCGGGAGCTCGATCAGGCAACCCTGGCGATCGTCAATGTCGCCGAAAGCACCATGGCGCGCGAGGCCGACGGGACGCTCCTGACTCATGCCGGGCCGGAGGTCGGCGTG
>JAHEKA010000564.1:0-1147 GCA_024638585.1 Rhodospirillales bacterium | reverse complement strand
AAGGCGTTCACCACCCAGTTGACGGTGTTGGCCTGCCTCGCCATTGCCGCGGCCCGGGCGCGGGGGGCGGTGGATGCCGAGCGCGAGGGCGCCCTGTCGGCGGCGATCACAGAGGTGCCGGCCCGGGCGGCCGAGGTGCTGGATCATGATTCCCGGCTCAAGAGCCTGGCCCAGGAGGTCGCAGGCGCCCGCCATGTGCTGTTCCTGGGGCGCGGCACCGGCTACCCGGTGGCCCTGGAGGGGGCGCTGAAGCTCAAGGAGATCACCTATGTCCCCGCCGAGGGCTTCGCCGCCGGGGAAATGAAGCACGGGCCCATCGCCTTGATCGACGAGGACATCCCGATCATCGTCGTGGCGCCGTCCGACGAGTTATTCGACAAGACCGCCTCCAACATGCAGGAGGTCATCGCCCGCGGCGGGCGCGTCATCTTCCTGTCCGACGCCCAGGGCATCGACCGCTTGGGGGACCTCGCCGCGGCGACGGTGGAACTGCCCGCCGTCGACCCCTTCGTCGCCCCCATCCTCTACACCATCCCGGTCCAGCTCCTCGCCTACCACGCCGCCGTCATCCGAGGAACCGACGTCGATCAGCCGCGAAATCTCGCAAAATCCGTCACCGTGGAGTAACCTCGCGTCGGGGAAAAAATATCGTCCTGGAGAAGGGGGTTCATCCATGGATTTTGTACCCGCCATAAAGTCCGGATTCCAAAATTACGTGAATTTTTCGGGCCGCTCCTGCCGCTCGGCATTCTGGTTCTGGGTGCTGTTCACCTTCATCGTGTCGATCGTCGCCAACATCGTGGATGGGGCGCTGATAGGCATGCCGATCCTGGGCCTGATCTGGAGCCTGGCGATCATTCTGCCGTCCATCGCCGTCGGCGTGCGCCGGTTGCATGACATCGACAAGTCCGGGTGGTGGTATCTGATCAACTTGGTTCCGCTGATCGGTTGGATCGTCTTCATCGTTTGGGCCTGCACCAAGGGCACCGACGGTGCCAACCGCTTCGGCCCCGATCCCTTGGCGGGCCAGGCCGCGGCACCGGCGACACCCACGCCCACGCCCTGACGCCCGCCTAATACCGAAGGCCCTTGAGGAGCCCGGTGCACCGGGCGCGATCACGTTCGGGGGTCTCCTGCGGGCATTGCG
>JAHEKA010000093.1 GCA_024638585.1 Rhodospirillales bacterium | reverse complement strand
TTTGGTCGTCCATAGCGCCTCGGTCTTCTTGCAGCGTTTCGCCCAGGGATCGTATAGCCGCTTTCGTGACAGGGCCGCCCGGTCCACTTCGCACAGCAGGGTGATCTCCAGCAGCGCCACGCGTTCGGCCTCCGAAAATCGACGGATGTCGTTGATCAGTTCTTGCTTGATTTGGGCATCCCCCTGCCCCTGACCGAAAAACGGGGTGGCCGACGATTGCGCCGCATGGGCGGCCCCGGAGGCCAGATACGCCGTGGCAAGGACGAGAGCCGTCAAACACAATCGATAAAATCCCACGCGCGCCTCCGCACCGTTACCTCAACGCGATTCGCGCTGCCCGGCGCGGATCCCTTTTTTCATGTTAGCCCAAATGCGGCCGGTCGGGAGAACTGACCCGGCCGTGAGCCCCGCGCCGCCACCCAGCCGAAAGCGGCCAGAACCCACCGATGGACTGCATCGGCCATCCCACGTAATATTTCATCACAATAAATCAGCGCGACGTTAGGGCGAGACGACCGCGGAACTGACGATGGCACGCCGGCTTGCCCCGTTCCCGATTGCGCCGCAGGCGGAAACGAAAACTCGAGCCTTCCCGACCGGGTTGGCTTGGGCGTCATTGAGAAAGGGTATCCACCATGCTTTCCAAGGAACAGAACGAATTGATCACCCAGACGGGGCCGGGCACGCCATGCGGGCGCCTTTTGCGCAGCTATTGGCAGCCGGTCGCGACGGCAGAGGAATTGCCGCCGGGTGGCGATCCCATACCGATCCGGATCATGAGCGAGGATCTGGTGCTGTTCCGCGACGATTCCGACCGGCTCGGCCTGATCGGGCAGCATTGCCCCCATCGCGGCACCGATCTGTCCTATGGGCGGGTGGAGGACGGCGGCCTGCGCTGCCTCTATCACGGCTGGCTGTTCGATATCGACGGCAACTGCCTTGATCAGCCCGCCGAGCCCGAGGGCCGGAAATTTTGCGACAAGATCAAGCACGTCGCCTATCCGGTTCAGGAGAAGGGCGGTGCCATCTGGGCCTATCTCGGCGAGGGCGCGCCGCCCCTGATCCCTGAATTTCAGTTCCTGGCGGCGCCGGAACCCAACCGGCTTGCCTTTCGGGTCAAGCAGATGTCCAACTGGTTGCAGGGCGTGGAGAGCTCCATCGATCCCGCCCATACGACCTTCCTGCACCGCCGGCCCCCGGGAATCAAGAGCGAGCGTTCAGGAACCGATGTCAACGCCGTCAGGGGCACCAATCCACCCGCGATCAGCACGGAGAATACGAGCTTCGGGATGCGGATCTATGCCCTTCACGATTCCCCGGACGGCCGCAAGTATCTGCGGGTGAACAACTATGTCTATCCCACCGGCACGACGGCGTCCCAATCGGGGAACGATGTTTCCTATCAGGGGCGCATCTACGTCCCCATCGACGATTACAGCCATTACCGGTTCGAGTTTTTCTACAGCCGCAACAAGCCGATGGATAAGGAACGGCTGCGCAAGAACCGGGAGAAGAACGTGGCGCAGGACCACCGGCATGTCAGGCGGGAGGAGAACCGCTATCTGCAGGATCGCGCGGAAATGAAAGGCGATGGAAGCTGGAGCGGCATGGGGCTGCATTTTCCGTCCCAGGATGCGTTCGCGATCGAGACCCAGGGCGCCATCCAGGACCGCACCAAGGAGATGCTCGGTTCCAGCGACGTCGTCATCGCGATGGCGCGGCGCAGGGTCCTCGATGCCATCAAGGACATCGAAGAAGGCAAACCCGCCCCCGGCCAAATCCGCGACCCTTCGGAAGGCATCTTCGCCGACTTCATCTGTGCCGCGGACTTCATCGGCGACGATGAGGACGGGCCGAGCTATTGCCGCCGGTTACTCGCCGAGGCGGAAACGGCGGCCACGGGATAAGGCGAGGCGCCCGGGCGGGCGTGACCGACGGGGCGCCAGGCCGCGGCCCGCACGCGCCCTCGTCAGGCGCCGGAAGCGGGCGGTAAGGCGCGAAATCAGTTTCGCTTGCGCTTGCGCTTCCGCCGCTCGCCCTTCGGTCCCGAACCGCTTTTCCAATATGGGGCCCAGACCTTCATCAGCTTCGGCAGATCGGCGGCCTGCATCCCGGGGTCATGAAATGCCAGCGGCTTGCCCAGGACTTCCTTGGGAAACGGTATGAACTGCTTGGTTTGCAGCCCCTTGTGGATGGGCCGTGCCCCGTTGTGACGATACTGGGACAACTGCCCTTCCAGGCTTATCAGCCAGTTGAGGAACAGCTTGCCGGCATCGGTATTCGGGCTGCCCTTGATCAGGCCCATGACCGAAGGGTTCACCATCACCGTATCCGGGCAATGGAAGGAGAGCGGCGCGCCTTTCTTAGCCACCCGCGTGACCATGTAGGCGGCGACCGCGAGTGTGGCCTTGAATTCGCCGGCACCGGTCAGAGAGGTGAGCGCGGTCATGCCCTCCTTGCGGCGCTCGGCCTTGAGCTTGCCATATATATCGTGGATGAACTGGGTGGTCCATTCGGGGCCTTTCGCGCCCCATAGCGGCAGCAACCACGCCCCGACGCCGGACCAAAGCGCGGTCTTGCGGTTCCGGAGCGCCTTAGAGTTCTTGAGATCCTCCCAGGTTTTCGGCAGTTCGCTCTTTTTCACCAGGTCCGTGTTGTAGGCCATGCAGTAGTAACGCAGGCGGGCCAGGATCCAGGGCTTGTCACCGATCGCGAACTTGGCGGGAATGTTGGCGCGATTGGGGAGGTCGGAAAGATTTGTGAGGGCATCGGCCTTCTGGAAAAGCGCGAGACCGGTGTTCAGCCCATCCACCACATCGGTGATGATTCGGCCTTCGCGGTAGGCGACGATGGGCTTGATGACCCGGGTGTTCCGGCTGCCTCGGGTGTAGTCGATCTTGATGAACGGGTAGCGTTCGCTGAAGGGCGCTATGAGGCGCTGGAAGTCCCGGGGCCGATTGGTGCCGCTGATCCTGAGCTGCCCGCTTTTCCTGGCGCCCGCGATCCATGCGGCCGGGACTTTGTGTTCGCCTTCCCATTTCGCCATGGCTTCCGCGGGAAACTTGAACTCCTTGGCCAGTTTCAGGCCCGATGCGGGTGTTTCCGCCGCGGCGTGGGCGACAGCCCCGGCGGCGAGCGCCAGCGTTGCCGCCGCCCCGATCAGAATGCGCGGCACAGGCGCCGCTCCCTTGATGACGTCCATGATGTTGCCTCCCGTTGCGATGCTTATTCGGCGGCTCCCGCGATGGGACCGTCGCAGCGCGCCGTTTGGGCCGATTTGAACCCTGGATAATGATACCGGCGCGATTGCGGACACGAAAACCGAAATCTTTGTCCTATTTCCGAGGAACCCGCCGCCTGAAGACTTCGCGCAGGCAAAGCACCCGAACCTCGGCGTGTCGGTGATCGCTTACCTCCCCTCGATAGACTTTGTCGGCGTTGGGGACGTAAACTGGCGCCAACGATAATTCGCGGGTGACCGCCCAAAGACGGTGCGGCGTTGTGGGACGCGAAGGGAGGAAAGATGCCGGGTGATTTCCAATCGGATATGGAAAGCGCGAATGTCAGCGCGCTTTGGGAGCGGACGGACCGTGACTCTGTCCAGGTCTCGGAGGTGCCGCATCTCTGGCCCTGGGCGGAGCTCGACCCGCTGCTCGACGCATCGGTTCATGAGACCGACATGGACAATGCCGAGCGCCGGGTGCTGGTGCTTGAGAATCCGGCCTATCGCGGCACCCATCGCATCGGTGCCAGCCTCAACATGGTGGTGAACCTGCAGGTCATCATGCCCGGCGAAACCGCGCGCCCGCACCGCCACCGATTGAACGCCCTTCGCTTCATCATCGAAGGCGACGGCGGGGCGGTGACCACGGTCGACGGTGTCCCCGTTCCCATGTTTCCGGGCGACTTCCTGCTGACGCCGGGCTGGTGCTGGCACGAACATGAGCACGGCGGCAAAGGCCGCGCGGTGTGGCTGGACGCGCTGGACGCCCAGCTTCAGCGCCATCTCTGCACCAACGAGGCGGAGATGGGCCCGTCCAACGACATGCCCCCGCCGCGGCCGCACAGCGCCTATGAGGGTGCGGGCATCACGCCCCTGCTGGGTGACGACGCGGCAAAGCCCCACTCGCCGATCTTCCGCTATCCTCTGGCCGACGTGAAAGAGGCGATCGGCGCGATGCCGGAGACGGCGGACGGGGCGCGGCGCATCCGCTATACCAACCCGCTGACCGGCGGGGCGGCGATGCCGGGGATCGATTGCTACATGCTGGCCCCCGGGAAAGGCCGCGACACCCGCGCCTATCGCACCAACGCCAACATGGTGTGCCTCGCGGTCGAGGGTGAGGGCGTCTCCCGGGTCGGCGAGCATGTGCTGCGCTGGGGCAAGAACGACATTTTCAGCCTGCCCCGGGGGCATTGGATCAGCCACCGGGCGAACAGCGCGGATGCGCTCTTGTTTCAGCTCACCGACCGGGAGGTGCTGGCAAGCCTCCACTACCTGCGTGAAGAATTCCGCGATTAGGCGCCGAGCGAATTGGGAAAGGGCAAGATGCCTGAAGGCGAGAGCACCCGTGTGCTGATAGCCGGTGGCGGGCCGGTCGGCCTGTCGTTGGCGATCGAACTGGGCTTGCGTGGGATCGATTGCGTCCTCGCCGAGAAGGGCGACGGCATCCTTCGCGTCCCCAAAATGAGCAGCGTCAGCTCCCGTGGCATGGAGTTCTGTCGCCGCTGGGGCATCGCCGACAAGGTTCGTGATGCGGTCTGGTCGCGCGATCAACCGACCGATTTCGTCTACACCTCGACCATGGTGGGCGAGGAGCTCGCGCGGCTTAAGCTCGGCTCCTACGCCGATCGCGAAGGAAAGCTCGATTACTCACCCGAGGGGGCGGCCTCCTGCGCGCAGATCTATTTCGATCCCATCCTGGCGGAGAAGGCGAAATCCGTGCCCGGGGTCACGGCGCGCTACGGCACCCGGCTTGAATCCTTCGACCAGGACGACGCGGGGGTTCGTGCCCGGCTGATGGACGCCGGGACCGGAGAGGAAAGCGTGATCGCCGCCGATTACCTGGTCGGGTGCGACGGCGCGGGCAGCGTCGTCCGGCGCTGCCTGGATATCGCGATGGACGGCCTGGGGACGATCGCGACCAGCGTGAATGTCTTCTTCCGGTCCTGGGAACTCGCGAAAATCAACAACAAGGGATGGGCGCATATCTACCGTTTCTTCGACGATGACGGCTGCTGGTCGGAGCTGATCGCCATCGACGGCAAGGAACTCTGGCGGCTTTCGGTGTTTGACGATCCGGAGCCGGACCTGACCGGCGAAACCTATCTGCGCAAGCTTGGGGGGCGGGACTTCTCCTTTGAAATTCTCGACGTGTCGCCCTGGGAACGGCGCGACTTCGTGGCACGCAGCTATCGCCGGGGACGCGTGCTTCTCGCCGGCGACGCGGCGCACGAGATGTCGCCCACCGCCGGCGCCGGCATGCATACCGGTATCTGTGAGGCCGTCAATCTGGCCTGGAAGCTCCAGGCGTTGATCGAGGGCTGGGGCGGACCCCAATTGCTCGATTCCTATGAGGCCGAGTGCCGGCCGGTCGCGCAGCAATATGTCGAGCTGTCGACCCGCATGTACAACGCCATTTCCGCGCTGCCGGACGCCCGCGGGTTCGGCGAAATGGTGGCGGTCGATGGCGATGTGCCCCGGAGTCTCACCCCGCCGGGCCAGCGCAAGGCGCAAATCGTTTACGAGGACTCGCCGATCTGCGTCCCCGACGGGACCCCGCCACCGGAGGGCCCTGCGCTGCTTGCCCCCTCAGCGCGGCCCGGCACGCGGGCGCCCCATTGCTGGGTGGATGACGGCCGCTCGACCCTCGATCTTTTCGGCGGCGGTTTCGTGTTGGTCCGGTTCGCATCGATTGACGCCGATGTGGAGCCGCTGCGCGCGGCGGCGCGCCAGCGCGGGGTGCCGCTGGAGATCGCGGATGTCGCGTGCGAAGAGGCCCGGGCGCTTTTTGAGAAGCCGTTGGTGCTAGCGCGTCCCGACGGTCACGTCGCCTGGCGGGGCGACGCCTTGCCGGCCGATTCTCTCTCCCTCATCGATCACGTGCGCGGCGCCTGACGGTCCCGGCAAAGGACCCGACCCTGGTTGCCCTGTGCGGGCATGGAAGTCGCGCGTGAGCCTCTCGGCAGTGACACCCATGCGGCGCTCATGATGCCGCGGCCCGGCATTCCTTTTTGGTTTGCCTGAAGGCCCGGGTGAACCCAAGCAAGGAATAGTCCAGCGATCTTGGCGCGCCGTCCCCGGCGGTGAACCGGACCTTCATGCGGATCCCGGCGATCATGTTCCGGAGGAATTGCCATGACCCGTTCTTGACGGTCAGCTCCGATGTTCCGTTCGCCGCATCGAAGCGGTATCGCTTCTTGTCGATGACGACCACGATCTTGGAACCGGGCTTGGTCCGTTCCCCCAAGATGAACCTTGGCGCCTTGAAAAAGCCCGAGGACAGCGCGTGCGGGACACGGATATGGGGTGCATCCGCGGCGGCCCGATCTTTGGCGGCGCCACGCGGCAGGGTGACCAGCGCACAGGTTCTTTCGCCGTCGGCCCTGCCGGCCAGAATCATCCAGTCCCGAAAGGCGGCGATTTTCGATTCCGTGGCAGGCGCCTCCGGTTTAACCGCCGGTTTCGGGGCGACCGGACCGGTCACCAGCCGGGTGACCTGATGGGTCGGAGTTGGAAGCTTGGCCCGGGCCGGTGCCTTGGGCATAGCCGGTGCTTGCGCGCCGGGTTTGCGCAGCACGACCTGGGTCTGGGGCTGCGCCGCCGTCCGCTTGGCCGGGGCCGGCGGGGCCTCGGACGGTCTCCCCTGACCCTCATGGGTAACGGAGTCCCGTGGCGCCGCCGTTTTCTGAGGCGCCGGGGTATCCCCGGGCGCGGGCTCGATCCGATGTTTCGGTAGAACCGGGTCAGTCACCGAAGATGGGGTGGGGACGGACACCGCGAAGGATGACGAGGCGGACACCGAGGACGGGACCGATGCGATCAGTGAAGACGGGGCCGGGGCGGATACCGAAGGCGCTTCGGCAGGCGTCGCCGGGGCGGACGCCGAAGCCACATCCTTGGGGCCGTCCGCGGGCGTATCGGGTTTGCGCAGCACGACCTGGGTCTCGGGCTGCGCCGCCGCCCGCTTGGCCGGGGCCGGCGGGCCTTCGGGCGGCCTCCCCTGATCCTCATGGGCGATCGCCACCTGGGGCGCGGACGTATCTTTCCACGTGGGTTCCGCCCCCTGCCGCGATGCCGCCGGGGCAAACGCCGAAGACGGGGCCGGGGCAGTCAGCGAAGACGGAACGGGGTCAGACACCGAGGATGGGGCTGGGGCTGGGGCTGGGGCGGGGACGGAGGGTGGAGTGGAGGCGGCCAGTGAAGACGGAGCCGGTGAAGCCACAGGTGAGGGCGCCGAAGCAGACGCCGCGGATGGGGCTGGGGCAGACATTGATGGTGTTTTCCCGGGGCCGTCCGCGGTCGTTGCCGGCGGCGTCGCCGGCGCGGGATTCGAGGCCTGGCGTTGTCCCTCCGGCGGTTTGGATTCCTTGCCGGACGCCACGAAAAAACGCTTGGGATACTGCTTGGGCCGACGCTGCTTGGGTCGCAGGTCTTGGCGCTCCGCCACCATGCGGTACCATTTCATGGCTTCCGCATAGTCTCGCGCCACCCCTTTGCCGGTCTGGTACATGAGCCCCAGGTTGGATTGCGCCGCCGCCAGTCCCTGCCGGGCGGCCAAGCGGTACCACTTCACCGCTTCGGCATGATCCTGCGCCACGCCTTTGCCCTTGTGATACATGTACCCGAGGTTGGATTGGGCCGCCGCCAGCCCCTGTTGGGCGGCCAAGCGGTACCACTTGACCGCTTCCACGTCATCCTGGGCAACACCGATGCCCAGCCTGTAGAGA
>JAHEKA010000563.1 GCA_024638585.1 Rhodospirillales bacterium | reverse complement strand
GGCATCGATATCGAAAGGCACCGCACCGGGGATGTGGGCGGCGGCGAACTCCGCGCGCGGATCGCGGTTTTGGTCGGGCAGGTACCAGGACGCATCCAGGACCGACATGCCCGGGTCCTCCAGCCGGTCGGCCAGCTCCGCGGTGGATATGAGGGGGCTATCGTTCATTCAGAGACCCGTCTCCACGGCCTTTCGAGATCGCAATCAATCGGTATCCAGCCAGTCAGGATAGGGGAGGTTGCGGGCCTTCAAGAACTCCGGATTGAACAGCTTCGACTGATAGCGCTGCCCGTAATCGCACAGCACTGTAACGATGGTATGCCCCGGTCCCATCTGCTTGGCCAGCCTGATGGCCCCTCCGACATTGATACCGGTGGAGCCCCCCATGCAGAGCCCTTCGTGCTTCAGCAGATCGAAGACGATCGGCAATGCTTCCTCATCGGGAATGCGGAAGGCGTCGTCCACCACGGCCCCTTCCAGGTTCTTGGTCACCCGCCCCTGGCCGATCCCTTCGGTGATGGAGGTGCCTTCCGGCTTGAGTTCGCCATTCTTGAACCAGTTGTACATCGCCGCCCCGCCGGGATCGGCGGCGGCGATGACGATGTCCTTGTTGCGTTCCTTGAGCGCGGCGGAGACGCCTGCCAAGGTCCCACCGGTGCCGATGGCGCAGGTGAAGCCGTCCACCTTGCCGTCGGTCTGTTCCCAGATTTCGGGACCGGTCCCTTCGATATGGGCCTGCCGGTTGGCCACGTTGTCGAACTGGTTGGCCCAGATCGCACCATTGGGCTCCTTTTCATTGAGCTCCTTGGCAAGCCGCGCGGACACCTTCACGTAATTGTTGGGGTCCGCATAAGGGACGGCCGGCACCTGGACGAGCTCGGCGCCGCACAGGCGCAGCATGTCCTTCTTTTCGTCGCTCTGGGTTTCCGGAATGACGATGACGGAGCGGTAGCCCCGCGCGTTTCCGACCAAGGCCAGGCCGATGCCGGTATTCCCCGCGGTTCCCTCCACCACGACCCCGCCGGGCCTGAGCGCGCCGCTATTTTCGGCATCGCGGATGATGAACAGCGCCGCCCGGTCCTTGACCGACCCGCCGGGATTGAGGAATTCAGCCTTTCCCAGGATTTCGCAGCCGGTCTCCTCCGAAGCTTGGCGAAGCCGGATCAGAGGCGTATTGCCGATGGTGTCGTTAAAGCCGTCGCGAATGTCCATGGAGTCTTGGTCCTCTTGCCGCCGATGATTGATGGGCCCCGGCCGTTAATCCCTGAAATGGTGTTCCTGCAACCGTGCCGGATGCTACCTGGGGCCCCACCGGCGATCAAGCTTCGGAGCCGCCCGGCGCCTTGCCCCAGCGCGCGATCACGTCATCGTGATGCAGCAGCAGCCATTGCAGCGCGACCAGGGTCATGGCGTTGTCCGCGCGCCCGGACTCGACGAAGTCCCGGACCTCACGAAAGGGCAGGGTGAACACCCGGATGTCCTCATGTTCGTGATCCAGACCGTGGATGCCTCCGGCCTTGGCGGACTCAACGCGGGCGAGGAACATCTCCACCGTCTCGGTGGCGCCACCGGGACTGACCAGGTAACGCACCATGGGCCACAAGGCCTGAGCCGTCAGCCCGCATTCCTCGCTCGTCTCGCGCTGTGCAACCGACTGAACGCTCTCGCCTTCATCGATGATCCCGGCAACGATCTCGGTCATCCAGGCGTCCTGTCCCGCGGCGTGCGCGCCGATGCGGAACTGCTCGATCAGCACCAACTCGTCGCGCACGGGGTCGAAGGGCAGGACGGCAACGGCATGTCCGCGCTCGAACACCTCGCGGGTGATCTCCGCGCTCATGCCGCCCGCATGCAGGCTGTGACGCAATCGGTAGCGGTCGATCCGGAAATAGCCCTGGAAGGGGGTCGTCTTCTCGATGATATCGATCTTTCGCTGGTTCATTTGCCGTCGCTCCCGGCCAATCCCGATTCCAAATTCCGCCTGATGTCAGGCAAGCGACCTACCACCCAAAACCACACCAGCACGCAAAGCAAACCGCCGCCCGCCACGGGCCAGCGCAGGCCGGTCCATTCCGCGATCCACCCCATGAC
>JAHEKA010000562.1 GCA_024638585.1 Rhodospirillales bacterium | reverse complement strand
GGCGAGGCCCGGCCGTTCTATGAATTCTACCGCTCAATGCAGGCCTATAAGGAGGCCCTGGTCAATGGCGAAACGACCTTCGTCCTATCGCCGGACAGCGACTTCTTCCGTTTCCTGTCCGATTTCCAGGGAAAACGCAGCACGGAACCGGCCAAGCGCTAGGCGGAGGGCGCGGCTCTTTTGGGCCTCGAACTGCTCACCTTTCTGGGGCTCACCCTTTTGCTGGAAGGGGTGGTGCTCGCCCTGTTCCCGGGCGGCATGAAGCGCATGATGGCGCAGTTCGAGGCGATGACGGCGCAGCAGTTGCGCGTGGTCGGCCTCGGATTCGCGGCGGTCGCCGCGGTTGGTCTCATCCTCCTGTCGCGCTTCAGCGGCGATGAAGGCATCGGCGGCATGTCATTCGCGTTTCCCCAAACCAGGGCTTTTTTTGCGGGACTTTTTTAGCGACGTTAAACTGGCGGAAACGTTTGCCAGGTGCCATATTTGCACCATATTCGTCGCCTATCACTCGCGCCCATACAGGGATGGCTGCTAGACAAAAGGAGACTGTGGCCTCCCGTTTCCGATCCAGGCGAGGGGGGCATTCCTTTGGGATGCTGTAAAGCGGGCCAAAAGGCCCCGCCGGGTGGTCGGAACCCGATGAACCTTTGCTATACGGAGTTAGGACATTGCAGACCCTGATCTTCTCCAACCCCTCCCGGACTCATCATGTCCCGCTACAGGATCGGACCATGCGCCGGTCCCTTGGCAAGCGGGCAGCGGTTGCCCTGCTTGCCTTTTCCATGGCGGTGCCGGCCCTGCCCCTGGGTGGTGCCCCCGCTGCCGCCCGCAGCGCGCCCCCGAGCTTCGCCGACTTGGCCCAGCGGCTGCTTCCCGCGGTGGTCAATATCTCGGCGACCCAGGTCAACAAGAAGCGGCCACTGCCGGAGATGCCGCAGTTTCCTCCGGGCTCGCCTTTCGAGGAATTCTTTCGGGATTTCTTCGACCGCAACCAGCGCGATTCCCGGCCGCGAAAGTCGAATTCGCTGGGGTCCGGTTTCATCATTGATCCGTCCGGTTATGTAGTGACCAACAACCACGTGATCGAGGATGCCGAGGAGATCACCGTCATCCTGCAGGACGACACCAACCTGAAGGCCAAGATCATCGGCCGCGACAAGCGCACCGACCTCGCGCTTCTCAAGGTCGAACCGGAAAAGCCGCTGCCCGCCCTGAAATGGGGCAATTCGACCAAGGTGCGCGTGGGCGACTGGGTGCTGGCCATCGGCAACCCCTTCGGTCTGGGCGGAACAGTCACTGCCGGCATCATCTCCGCCTCCAAGCGTGACATCAATTCCGGGCCCTATGACAGCTATCTGCAGACCGACGCCTCGATCAACCGGGGCAATTCCGGTGGGCCGATGTTCGACCTCGACGGCGAGGTGATCGGCGTCAACACGGCGATCTATTCGCCCTCCGGCGGGTCCATCGGCATCGGTTTCGCCATCCCCTCGTCCCAGGCCAAGGTGGTCATCGACCAGCTGCGCAAGTTCGGCCGCACCCGGCGGGGCTGGCTCGGTGTCCGGATCCAGACGGTCACCAAGGAGATTGCCGAAAGCCTCGAGCTCGGAAAGCCGCGCGGCGCCCTGGTTGCCAGCATCGACGAAAAGGGGCCGGCCAAGGACTCCGGCCTCAAGTCCCGGGATGTGATCCTGAGTTTCGACGGCAAAGCGGTCAAGGAAATGCGCGATCTGCCGCGCCTGGTGGCCGAGACCCCGATCGACGCCACGGTCAAACTCAAGGTCTGGCGAAACGGCAAGAAGATCGAAATTTCCGTGAAGCTGGGTGAGCTGCCCGAAGATATCAAGACCGCCAAGGTGACCGGTATCCAGGACAAGTCGGCGGTGGAGATGCTGGGCATGACGCTGACCAAGTTGAACGACGAATTGCGCCGGCGCTACAAGCTCGATTCCCGGGCCAAGGGTGTCTTGGTGGTCGACGTCAAGGAAGGCAGCGCCGGCAAGAAGGGCGGATTGCAGGCCGGCGATCTGATCGTCGAGGTGGCGCCTGAACAGGTGCGCACGCCAAAGGAATTCAAGGAACGCATCGCCAAGG
>JAHEKA010000561.1 GCA_024638585.1 Rhodospirillales bacterium | reverse complement strand
GGCGCGGCGATTGCGGCCCCATGCCGCGGACCGAGGAGGGCGGACGCCGGGCCCGTGCGCGAGCCGAAAATCGGGCTCCGCAGATCGAGGCGGCGGTCCAGGACCTTGCCGACGTCATGGCGGTGGTCAAGGACCTGGCCCAATGCAATGGGCGCATCGCCGTATTGGGACTTTGCTACGGCGGTCCCTATGCGCTGCTCGGCCCGGCGCGGTTGGGGTGTGACGCCGGCTTCGCGTTTCACGGCACCGGGCTAGAGGAGTATCTGGATGTGGTCCCCGACATCGGCGAGCGGCCGATTCGCCTGCATTGGGGCGACCAGGACCGTGTGCTGCCGCCCGAAGCGTTGGCGAAGGTCCGCGAAGCGACCCAAAGCATGGCGAACATCGAGATCACCATCTATCCGGGCATCGGCCACGGCTACAGCGGCGCGTCCAACGCCAAGGCCTGGAACGCCGATGCCGCGGCCAATTCCTGGAAGAGTGCCTTCGCCGTTCTCGACGGCTTGCGCGATGCCCCGGCAATGAGCGCCTAGGCAGGCGTGCCACCGGTGATCGAGGACGAAGAGGCCGGAGCGGATCGCCGGGGCTAATTGGAACCGAATCCGCTGACGCGGCGTTCATTGCAAACCAAGCCCTTGAGCGATTGGTCGGAAAAGGCCGTGCCGCCGGCGAATTAAGCGTTAATATGTTTTCGTGGCTGACACGAGTTGGCCTGTGCACTCGGCGCTGCAAGACGCAGGCGTCCGAAGATCATCTTGAACGTCTTAAATGCCCTTCACGAGAGGTTGATACGACAATGAAGTTCACCGTTTCCTACCGCAAGCCCATCGCGGCCGTATTGGTGGCCGCCATGACCGCCGTTTCCGTCCCTGTTGTCCCCGTCCATGCGGCGATCGTCGGAACCGATCAGGTTATCGAGCAAACCCAAGGGACCGCGCGGGACCGCGTTGCTTCGTTCATGAAGCGCGATGACGTCCGGCAGCAGTTGAGGTTGCTGGGCATCGCTCCGGGCGAAGCCGAAGCCCGAGTCGCCGCGCTTTCCGATGAGGAAATCGACAAGATCGCCGGGCGGATCGATGAACTACCTTCCGGCCAAGGGGCGGTTGGCGCCATTATCGGCGCCGCCGTGCTGATCTTCATCGTTCTTCTGATCACCGACTTGATCGGCCTGACCAGCGTGTTCGGGTTCACCAAGAAGGGCTCGCTCAGTCCCAATTGATCACTATCACCAAGAGGTGGCCGCTCCTCGCGGCCGCCATCTCTCTCCTTGCACTTGGGGCGTGCGCGACGCCCCAAGTGGACGCGCTGAGGCGTCAACCCGGGACTGTGCCGCCAAAGGCGGCGGTCTCCCAGCCGGTGTTTTTTGCGCAGCGGACCAAGGAGTGCGGACCGGCGGCCCTGGCCATGGTGCTGGGGCACGCGGGCCTTCGGGTTCATCCTGACGACCTCGTGCCCGAAGTCTACAACCAAGGGCGCGAGGGCAGCCTCACCCCGGCTGTCCTTGCCGCTGCCCGCCGTCGCGGCCGCATCGCCTATCCGGTTGGTCAACTGTCTGCATTGTTCCAAGCGATCAACCGCAATCGCCCGGTGATGGTGCTTCAGAACCTTGGACTGCAGATGTTTCCCCGCTGGCATTACGCCGTTGTGGTCGGATACGACCTCAACGAGGGCGACATCATCCTGCATTCGGGCAGAACGCGGTTCTTGCGCATGCCGCTCGAGACCTTCGAGCGGACCTGGTCACGCGGCGGCTATTGGGCATTGTTGGTGCTTCGTCCCGGCGAGTTTCCCGACCCTATTGACGAGACGATCTACATGAAGGCGGTGGCGGGGGTCGAACGTGCTGGTCAAACGAAGGTCGCGGCGCAGGCCTACCGCGCAGCTGCCTTGCGTTGGCCCGGGAACCTGGTGGCACAGATGGGTCTTGGAAATACGCTATATAAATTGAAGGAAAAACGCGCCGCGGCCGGAGCGTACCGCACTGCGGTTGCGCGCCATCCCGCGAGTGGCGATGCCCTGAACAATCTTGCCCACGTGCTGGCGGAATTGGGTGATCTTGACGAGGCGGCGCGGGCGGCGGAAAAGGCGGTGGCGC
>JAHEKA010000560.1 GCA_024638585.1 Rhodospirillales bacterium | reverse complement strand
GGTGATCGCGCACCGGGACGGGCTGGATTCGCGGATCGCCGGGGCGCTTTCCACGGACTGGACGGTCCCCCGGCTGGAAATCCTGGTGCGTCTGATCCTGGAAGCCGGCATCTTCGAGCTAACCGGCCTGCCCGATATTCCGCCCAAGGTGTCGATCAACGAATACGTCAATGTCGCCCATGCATTCTTCGAGGGGGCCGAGCCGGGCCTGATCAACGGTGTGCTGGATGCGGTCGCCAAGAGCGTCACACCGGCGCCGGAGTCCGGGGGCGCGGCCTGAGGCCGGGACGCGGCGATGGCGAAAGACGGCATCGGCGACGAATTTGATCTGATCGCGCGCTATTTCGCGCCCCTGGCCGCCGGCGCCGCCGGCGCCCTGGGGCTGACCGACGATGCCGCGATCGTGGATATCCCTGACGGGATGCGGCTGGTGGCCGCCGCCGATGCCTTGGTTGCCGGCATCCATTTCCTGGCCGATGACCCGCCCGGTGACATTGCCCGGAAGATCGTCCGTGTCAATCTGTCCGACCTTGCCGCCATGGGGGCCCGGCCCATTGGTTTGCTGCTGACCGCCGTCTTTCCCCGTGACGTTACCGCCCAGTGGCTTGAAGAGTTCGCCGGCGGCCTCAAGACCGATATCGAGGCCTTCGAGAGTCCCTTGATTGGCGGTGACACGGTGGCCGGCGACGGCCCCTTGACGCTTTCCCTGACGGCTTTGGGCGCCGTGCCCTCAGACAAGGTTCTGACCCGCGCCGGAGCCAAGGTAGGGGATGGCATTTATGTTTCCGGCACCGTCGGCGATGGGGCGCTGGGCCTGCTTGCGACCGGAGGCGGCCTTGCCGGTCTGGGCCCGGAGGGACGGGACTATCTGGTTGGCCGCTACCGGATTCCAAGTCCGCGCTTGGATCTCGGCATCCGATTGCTGGACGTGGCTCATGCGGCGGTTGACCTATCCGATGGGCTGTTGGCCGATCTGGGCCACGTTTGCGATTGTTCGGGGACCGGGGCGCGGGTTCGCATCGATTCGTTGCCCCTTTCACCGGCGGCCCGGGCGTCCGTGACGGCGGATCCGGAACTCTGGCCGAAGATCCTTGGAGGCGGTGACGATTACGAGCTTCTGTTCACCGTTCCAGATGACAAGGAAACCGCCGTCAGCGAGATTGCCGCGGCGCTCGGGCTCGATCTCAGCCGGATCGGCGTGGTCACGGCGAATGCGGGGGTTGAAGTGGAAGACGCCGAAGAGATGGGTCTAAACCTATCCGATCTGGGATATCGGCATTTCAGCTGAATATTACTCCACGCATGGCTCATATTCATGTAACGCATTTGTAAGAATTTGAATTTCGCAATAATGTTTTAAGTTCAAACTCTTGGGGAGTGGTCGGGGGGCTTATTTAGTATGATTGCGATGCAGTATACGATCAGGCTTGCGTGCGATTTCAATGTCGAGCGCATCCATGAGCGGGTAAACAGCCGCCGTTGTCTGTTTGACGACCTGTCTGGGCTTGTGCACAAGTCATACCTGTTTAATGAGGAAGAGGGGCTTTATGCCCCTTTTTACGTGTGGGAAGGAGACCGACCCGCCAGGGAATTCCTGACCGGGCCGTTGTTCGAGGGATTGGTCGAGAATTTCGGGCGGCCCCGGGTGCGGTGCTGGGCCGTCCTGGAGTTTGCAGAGGGCGCCACGCCTATCACGGTGGAAACCGCCACCAAGGAGGTCGAATCCGTGCCGGCGGAGACCAAGCTGACCGACCTCCGGGCCCGCGAACGGGCCAGCCATGAAGCGATGCTGGGCCGCCCCGGGTTGGGTTGCCACTTGGTCGGCCTGGACCCGGACCGATGGGAGCTCATGCGCTACAGCACCTGGGCGGCGGAAGCACAACCCGCCGATTGGGATGCGGACATGGTGGAATGTTACGATGTCCTGCATCTGTGCCGGCCCGTAGTATCCGCCTGAAGCCCTTGATATCCCTGGCTGTGAATACGCGGGGATTCGTTTTACCGGTTGTTTAGGAAGCCTTGTCAAGGTGGGGGCCGTTTCCCATCGCGGATGGTCCCATGGCCCGGTTCACATTCATCCTTTTTATCCTTGTCGTTGCGGCGTT
>JAHEKA010000559.1 GCA_024638585.1 Rhodospirillales bacterium | reverse complement strand
CGGCCCGATATCGTTGAACTTGCGCATGCGGCCACCGGCCCGCCGGAAATCCGCCAACCCCTGAGCGCCGCCGCGGCTGCCCTTGGACTGGATCCGCGCCTGATCCCATTCGGGACCGATGGTGCGAATCACCGAATCGAGCAACCAGCGCTGTTCGCGCCAACGCCGGGTCCGTTGTTCGACTTCCAGGCTTCTTTGCATGTGAGGCTCCCCCTTGGTTTTCCAAAAGCCGCAACGGAATTGCGAAATCCCCGCGGTTCGTGGTACTTCTTCAACCAATGTGACGGGCCCAAGAACGGGTGTCAATCGGTTGGAAACGAGGGTAAATCTTCCCTCGTTCCGCCTTGGAAAGTCCCGGCCCGGCAGACCAACAGGGAGTTATCGATGAACACGTTCCGAATTTTCGCCGGCTTCGCGCCCGCTCTGGCCACAGCGGCGATTCTCGTTCCTCAAAGCGGCCTTCAGGCCGCCGAGGCAGACTACTTCAAGGGCAAAACCGTCACTTATATCGTCGCCACCGGCGCCGGCGGCGGTTTCGATTTCTACGGCCGCCTGGTCGCCAAGCACATGCAAAAGAACCTGCCCGGGTCCACCTTCGTGGTGCGCAACATGCCCGGCGCCGGGCACATGCTGGGCTTGAACTACATCTATAACGCCAAGCCCAATGGCCTGACGTTGGGGACCTTCAACACGGCCATGTTCCTGAACCAGATCCTCGAGAAAAAGGGGGTCAAGTTCGACATGGCGAAGATGAACTATCTGGGAAAGCTGGCGAGCTCCTACCAGATCCTGATGATCAGCGCCAAGCAACCCTACCGCTCCATGGCGGACCTCAAGAAATCGGGCAAGGTGCTCAAAATGGCCACCGGCGGGCCGGGTTCGGGACGCTGGATGTTCTCCAAGATCACGGAGGTGGCCTACGGCGTCAAATTCCAGCTGATCCCCGGCTATAACGGACCCACCGCGACCCTGGCCCTGATGCGGGGCGAGATCGCCATGATGACCGGCAGCATCGAGAGCAACGCCCAGACCGTGCAGCAGGGGCGCGGCCATTTCGTCGCCATTTTCGCGCCCAAACGGGAGAAGGACTATCCCAAGCTGCCGACCGTCCGCGAAGAAATCAGCGATCCGGACGGCAAGGCTCTGGCCCGGATCGTCGAGGCCATCGGCGGCGCCTGGCGCATCACCGGCGCGCCGCCGGGACTGCCCGGGGGCCGGCTCGCCGTCATGCGCGCCGCCTACAAGAAGGGCGTCGAGGATGCCGCGTTCGCAGAGGCAGTGAAGAACGCCAACCGCGATATCGACCCGGCCTACGGCGCCGATGTCGACAAGATCATCCGCGAAGCTGTCGACGTCAGCCCCAAAGTCAAAGGATTGCTGAAGCAAGCGGTGCTCAGTGCGCCCAAGGTCACGTATCTGCGTCACACCGGCAAGGTCACCCAGACCAAGCGCGGCGGCCGGCGCATTTTCATCATGTACGAGGGCAAGGAGATCAAGGCCAATATCTCCGGATCGCGCACCAAGGTCACCCTCAACGGCAAGCCGGACAAGCGCAAGAACGTCAAGCCAGGCATGACTTGCACCTTCGTCTATATCCGCGCGGGCGGGGAAGCGAAGGAGCTGAACTGCAAGAACTGATCCGCCGTTCGATCGATTCACCGGGGGAGGGCTTTGCCCTCCCCTTTTTTTGCCTTGCCCCCGGCACCGTCGGGACGCTGCCCTTGAACGTATCGACACAGGCCTCGCCCGGCGCTAATCTCCCGGCGAATACGCGATCCCTAGGGATCGCCAAGAAAATGCCGAACGGCATTCATCGAGACGGAAATGCATAGGAGGAAAACCATGGCCCTGATCAGCCGCGTATTCGACGCCTTGGAAGACGGCAGCCCTGACCGGCCGCGCCAGCGCAAGCTGCTCTCCGCCCAGGAAGACCTGATCATCGCGTGCAACGTCTATCAGCCCGGTGCACGGAACGAATTCCACTATCACAAGGGCACGTCCCAATCCTTCCTGGTGATGAAGGGCACCCTGACGCTGCGCACCAAGAGCGACGAGAACGCCGAACCGGAGGAGTTTCATCTTGCGGAAGGCGAATGCGCGCTGATCC
>JAHEKA010000092.1 GCA_024638585.1 Rhodospirillales bacterium | reverse complement strand
ATGTTCATCCAGCCGCCGGCCGAAGCGCTGACCTCCTTCGAACCGGACTTCACGATCCTGCACGCGCCGGGTCTCAACGTCGATCCGGCGACCGACGGCACCAATTCCGATATCTGCGTGCTGGTCAATTTCGGCGCGCGCGAGGTGCTGATCACCGGCTCCTGGTATGCCGGCGAGATCAAGAAATCGGTGTTCTCCGTCCTCAACTACATGTTGCCCGCCGAGGGCGTGATGCCGATGCATTGCTCGGCCAATATCGGCGATGACGGCAGCGCGGCGATCTTCTTCGGTCTCTCGGGCACCGGCAAGACGACGCTGTCCGCCGACGGGTCGCGCATCCTGGTGGGCGACGACGAGCACGGCTGGTCGGACAACGGCATCTTCAACTTCGAAGGCGGCTGCTACGCCAAGGCCATCAACCTGTCCCAGGAAGCCGAACCGGAGATCTACGCCACCACCCACCGCTTCGGCACGGTGCTGGAAAACGTGGTCATCGATCCGGTGACCCGCGCGCTCGATTTCGATTCCGATGCACTCACGGAAAACACCCGTGTGTCCTACCCGATCGAATTCATCCCCAATGTCGCGGAATCCCTGACGTCCGGCCATCCGGACCACATCGTCATGTTGACCGCGGACGCCTTCGGCGTCTTGCCGCCGATCAGCCGCATGACCCCGGACCAGGCGATGTACCATTTCCTGTCGGGCTACACCGCCCGGGTGGCGGGAACCGAACGCGGCGTGACCGAGCCCGAAGCGACCTTCTCCACCTGCTTCGGCGCGCCCTTCATGCCGCGCCATCCGACGGTCTATGCCAAGATCCTCGGTGACAAGATCGCCCGGCACAAGACCAATTGCTGGCTGGTCAATACCGGCTGGACCGGCGGCGCCTACGGCGTCGGCAGCCGCATGAAGATCGGCCACACAAGGGCCATGCTGCGCGCCGCCCTGGAGGGCAAGCTCGCCGACATCCCGATGACGCCGGATCCCAATTTCGGGGTCCTGGTGCCCGGCAACTGTCCCGACGTGCCCAAGGACGTGCTCAATCCGAAGAGCACCTGGTCCGACAAGGCGGCCTACGACAAGACCGCCCACGAGGTCGCCCGGATGTTCGAGGAGAACTTCAAGGAGTTCGAGCCCGAGGTCTCCGACAGCGTCAAGGAGGCGGCCATCCACGCCGCCGCCTGAGCGGGCCAGCTTCGACGTTTCGGCGCCGGTCCCGGGTGGGGCCGGCGCTTTTCTTTTGTCCGGGGAATGCGCCCGATCCCGCTGCTGGAAAAGCGCTGCGCCTCAAAAAAACCTCTTGTTTAAAGAACTAATTAATTAAACGAATATTTATTTAAAGAATCTTCGAATTAAGGCGTTTTTCGCGCAGCCGGCGGCGCGGCAGATCACAGGATCTTCTTGGCCCGTCCGAAGGCGACAATCCCGGCCATTACCACGCCGATGGCGATCCCCGCGGCAAGGAAGCTCCCGCCCAGGCCGAGCCACGCCACCAAGGCCCCCATGGCCATGGGCGTGAAGGTCGAGGTTCCCCGGTTGGCCATGGTGCGCAGGCCCACCGCCTTGCCCTGGTCGGGCCCCACCGCATTGGACATGTCGGAGATGATCAGAGGTGTCGAGATGCCGACGGTGGCGCCGCGCGCCACCTGGGCCAGCAGATAGAGCAGGTAGAAGCCCAACAGCGGCGTGACGACGATAGCCAACAGCGATATGAACGAGGTCACCGCCAACAGCCACGACGAATGCATCATCCGCGTCAGCCGATCGGCACCGAGCGCGCCCAGCGCCGCCGCCACCGCACCGGCGGCCAGCAACAGGCCGATCGCCGTTCCCGTCAGCCCCTGTTCGTTCAGGTAGATCACATAGAACGAGCTTTGGATCGAATGACCGGTCAGGCGCACCATCGACAACAGCACCACGAAGGTGACCATGGGCAGGGCCATCAAGGCGAAGGCGGAGGTGTAACTGCGGATATTCGGCGTCAGGTCGCGGGCCCGCAAGCGACCGTATGGATCGGTGACTTCCCCGGCCCGGGCCGGAGGCAAGGCGAGGACGGCGCCGAGCTGGGCCACGGTCCAGACGAACAGCACGCCATAGGCGCCCCAGGGACCGATGAAATCCCAGCCGGCACCGACCAGGGGCGGGCCCACCATGTTGCCGAGCACGCCGATGGAAGAGAAGCGCCCGGCATGCTTGGCGCTGCCTCTCATCAGCTGGCCGATCAGGGTCTGGGCCCCGACCCAGCCCATGGTCGAGGCCAACCCGCCCACCATCTGCAGGGCGAATACCGCGAGCACGAAGGGCAGGAGAGGATAAAGCAGCGGCGTCGCCGCCCCCAACAGAGCGAAGAACACCATCACCCGGCGGGCGCCGAGCCGGTCCATCACCGCCCCGCCATGGACCGAGAACAGGAACGGCAACAGGTTGTAGCTGCCGAGCGCGAGCCCCGTCATCAACGGCCCGGCCTGCAGATGCAGGAGCCACAGAGGCACCACCACGGCGATCAGGCTGGTCTGAGTGGCGCTGAACAAACCGGTGGCATAGACGGCGGCCTGGACGCGAACGGTCAGCACCGGATGCAACGGCGGTTCTCCCTCTGGAGCGGGCACTCAGGCCCTCAGGATTGTCAGTGGACCTCGGCCCAGCTCGTGCCGATCCCGGTTTCGACCTCGAGCGGTACCGAAAGGTTGGCGGCGGGGAAAGGCGCATCCGCCATGACCTCGGCCACCAGCTCGGCGGTCGCCTCGGCCTCTTTGTCGGGCACCTCGAAGATCAATTCGTCGTGCACCTGCAACAGCATCCGCGCCTTGAGCTTCTTCTTGGCCAGCGCCGGCGGCACCCGGATCATGGCGCGCTTGATGATATCGGCGGCGGCCCCCTGCAGCGGCGCGTTGATGGCGGCGCGTTCGGCGAAGGCCTTGTGGGGCCCCTTGGCCTTGATCCCCGGCGTGTGGACCCGGCGGCCGAAGATGGTGGTGACATAGCCGTGTTCCCGGGCGAAGGCCTTGGTGTCTTCCATGTAGTCCTTGATGCCGGGATAGCGCTTGAAATAGGCCTCGATGTAGTTCCTGGCCTCCTGCTGGGGGATGGAGAGCTGGCGCGCCAGGCCGAAGGGGGAAATGCCGTAGATGATGCCGAAATTGATGGCCTTGGCCGAACGGCGGGTCATCGGGTCCATGTCCTTGAGCGGCACTTCGAACATTTCCGACGCCGTCAGGGCGTGGATGTCGGCCCCTTCCCGGAAAGCGTCCTTGAGGGCGGCGATGTCGGCCACGTGGGCCAGCAGGCGAAGCTCGATCTGCGAATAATCGGCGGAGATCAGCTTGGTGCCCTTGTCGGACACGAAGGCCTCGCGGATCTTGCGGCCCTCCTCGGTGCGCACCGGGATGTTCTGCAGGTTGGGATCGGTGGAGCTGAGCCGGCCGGTCGAGGCCACGGCCATGGCGTAGGAGGTGTGCACCCGGCCGGTGTCCGGGTTGATCTGCTTCTGCAGGGCATCGGTATAGGTCGATTGCAGCTTGGCAAGCTGGCGCCAATCGAGCACCCGGGCGGGCAGGTCGTGGCCCTGGGCGGCCAGATCCTCCAGCACGTCGGCCCCGGTGGACCAGGCCCCGGCCTTGCCCTTCTTGCCGCCGGGCAGGCTCATTTCCTCGAACAGGATCTCGCCCAGCTGCTTGGGGCTGCCGACATTGAATTCATGGCCCGCCAACTTGTGGATATCCTTTTCCAGCTTGGCGAGGCGCTTGGTGAAATCGTCGGACAGCGCCTTGAGGCGTTTGGGATCGACCTTGATCCCGGCCCGTTCCATATCGGCGAGCACGTCGATCAGCGGGCGTTCAAGCGTCTCATAGACCGATGCGAGATGTTCCTTGACCAGCCTGGGCTTCAGCAGATCGTGCAGCCTCAGCGTGATATCGGCGTCCTCCGCCGCGTAGTCCCTGGCCGTTTCCAAGGGGACGAAGTCGAAGGTCACCTGATTGCGGCCCGAGCCGGCGACGTCGGAGAACTTGATGGTGGTGTGATCGAGGTGCAGGGCCGCCAATTCATCGAGCCCGTGGCCGTGGAGTCCGGCATCCAGAACGTAGGACAGCACCATGGTGTCGTCGACGGGCGTGACGTCGACGCCGTAGGTCGCGAAGATCTCCGCGTCGTACTTGATGTTATGCCCGATCTTCAGCACCGATGGATCGGCCAGCAGCGGGCCCAGCATCTCAAGCGCCTTGTCGCGGGCGATCTGGCCCGGCACCAGGCCGCCGTCGCCCGCCTTGCCGTCGCCGCCGTCGCCGAGATCCAGCGCCCCTTGCGCCGCGCCGGACCGGTGGGCCACCGGGATGTAGCATGCCCGGCCCGGTTCCAGCGCCAGGCTGATCCCCACCAGTTCCGCCCGCATGGCATCGAGCGACGTGGTTTCCGTATCGACCGCCACCCGGCCCTGTTCCACGGCGGCGTCGACCCAGGCCGCCAAGGTCTCCTCATCGGTGACCAGTTCATATCCGTCGGCGTCCGCGCCCGACTTTTTGGCGCCGCCCGCTTTCTTGGAATTGTCCTTCGCCGTGCCGGTGCCGGCCTTGGTCTCTTCGGTTTCGGCGATGCGGCCGTCGCCGCCGATCTCGCTCATCACCCGGGCGACGATGCGGTCGAATTCCTGGGTGCGCAGGAAGGTCAGCAGCTTTTCGTGGTCGGGCTCGCGCTTCGCGAACACGGTGTAGTCGTTTTCCACCGGCACGTCGTCCTTGAGGGTCACCAGCTCGCGGCTGATGCGCGCCTGATCGGCGAATTCCTGGAGGTTCTCGCGCCGCTTGGGCTGCTTGATCTCGCCGGCGCGTTCCAAAAGCGTCTCCAGATCGCCGTATTCGTTGATCAGCTGTGCCGCGGTCTTGACGCCGATGCCGGGCACGCCCGGGACGTTATCCACCGAATCGCCGGCCAGGGCCTGGACCTCGATCACCTTGTCGGGCCCGACGCCGAATTTCTCCGCCACCTGATCGGGGCCGATCTCGCCGTTCTTGATGGGATCGCGCATGATCACGCCGTTGCGCACCAGCTGCATCAGGTCCTTGTCGGAGCTCATCACCGTGACCTGGTCCCCGGCCTCGATCGCCTGGCGGGCATAGGTGGCGATCAGGTCGTCGGCCTCATAGCCCGACAGCTCCATGGCGGGAACGTTGAACGCCTCGGTCGCCTCGCGGATCAGGGGGAATTGGGGGATCAGGTCTTCCGGCGGCTCCGAGCGGTTGGCCTTGTATTCGGGATAGATGTCGTTGCGGAAGGTCTTGCGCGCGGTATCGAAGATGACGGCGAGGTAATCCGCCTCGGTGTCGTCCAGCAGCTTCATCAACATGTTGCAGAAGCCGAACACCGCGTTGGTCGGCGTGCCGTCGGACCGGGTCAGGTTGGTCTTGAGCGCGTAATAGGCGCGGAAGATGAAGCCCGACCCGTCGACCAGGAACAGGTGCTTGGGATCGTCCTTCTTGGCCTTCGCGTTCAATGGCCGGACCCGGTCTTGGCGCCCTCGGCCAGGACGAAGTGCCGGCCGCAATAGGGGCAGTCCTCCTCACCGTCGGGCAGCAGGTTGAGATAGACCCGGGGGTGGCCAAGTGTGCCGCCGTCGCAGGCGACCGTGACGTCTTCGGTGGTGATGGTTTCGACCGGATCCATGGGCATGGGTTCTCTCAGTTCTGGCCCAGGCGTCTGGGCGATCAGGAAACGGGGCAAACCGGCAGGTTGACCGGTCGCGTCCCGCGATGATACCGAATGCGGACCCGCAATCAATCCCAAGAGAAGGCATGGCCCCATGACCGCCGTTCCCCTGCCCAGCCGGCACGACCGGGAAACCGGCGGCGGCAGGGTCACGCCTGATCGGCCGCTTCGCCCGCACCCAACATTATGACGCGCCGCCTTCTCCCCTTCCTCGCCTTGGCCCTCGCGCTGTCGGCATCCGCCTGCGCGCCGCGCCTGCAGGCGACCGGGCCGATGTCCGGGACGCCCAGGATCACGGAAGATGCATTGGTCGCCCGGGACGGCGCCCGCCTGCCGCTCAGCCGCTGGGCGCCCAACCCGTCCAAACCCTGGGCCGTCCTGGTCGCGCTGCACGGCTTCAACGATTACTCCAACGCCTTTGATGCCGCCGCCAAGCAGTGGGCTGCGCGCGGCATCGTCACCTATGCCATCGATCAGCGCGGCTTCGGGCGGAGCGCCCATCGGGGCCTGTGGGCCGGGGTCGACGCCATGGTGGCCGACGCCAAGGCGTTCGTCGCGGCGGTCCGGGCGCGGCATCCCGGCCTGCCGCTCTATCTGATGGGCGACAGCATGGGCGGCGCGGTGACCATGGTGGCGCTGGCCCGATCCCCCGCATTGCCGGTCAAGGGCGCGATCCTGGTCGCGCCGGCGGTGTGGGGCCGCGACCACCTCGGTCCCATCAAGCGTTCCACCCTGTGGCTGACCGCCCATACCATCCCCTGGTTCCCGCTGACGGCGGAGGGACTGGATATCGAGCCGTCGGACAACAAGGCGATGCTGCGCCAACTGGCCCAGGACGAGCTGGTCATCAAGCACACGCGCGTCGATGCCGTCTGGGGGCTGGTCAACCTGATGGACGCGGCCAACGCGGCCGCGGACGGGATCGCGGCACCCCTGCTGCTGCTTTACGGCGCCAAGGACGACATCATCCCCAAGGCCCCCACCCGGGCGCTGGCCCGCCGGTTGATGGCACGGGGCCACGCCCGGGCGGCCTATTACAAGGACGGCTACCACATGCTGTTGCGGGATCTGCGGGGGACGACAGTGGCCGGCGACGTCAGCGCCTGGATGAAGGACGCATCCGCGCCGCTGCCGTCGGGCGCCGACGAGGCCGCCAGGCGCTGGCTCAATACCGGGGATTAGGCCCCGGTCCGACGCCCTGGCCCCCGGTATCCGCGGGTGCCGGGCCGCCGCCCATCCTTAAGAAATCTTAAAGTCTTTGCGCCACACTACGGTCGGAGGACGAAGCAATCCATGACCCCGCAGCAGATCATCGCCGCGCTCATCAGCCATGACAAATGGGTGCGCCACGTGCCGGGCGGCCAGCGCGCGAACCTGGCGCTGAAGGAGCTCTGCGGCATGTCGCTTTCGGGCGCCAAGCTTTCGCGCATCAAGCTGACCGGGGCCGACCTGTCGCGCAGCGTGCTCGACGGCGCCAATCTCTCGGACGCTGACCTGTTCGCCGCCAACCTGTCCAAATGCGACCTCACCGGGGCCAACCTGGCCGGCGCCGATATCCGCGGTGCTTGCCTGCGCGATGCGGAGCTGACCGGGGCCAGCCTGGCCGGGGCGGACCTGCGCAACGGCAATCTGATGACCCATTCGCCGGAGCGTCGGCAGCTTGAAATGCTGATCCGCGAGACCGGCGCCATGGACCTCAACCACGTGAACCTGCGCGGCGCCCGGCTTTCGGGAAAGGCGCTGGCCAATTCCAACATCCTGCAGACCGACCTGACCGACGCGAGCCTGCGCGGTGCCGATCTGTCGGATGCGGATTTCTCCGGCTCCAACCTCAACGGTGCCGACCTGTCCGACGCCGTGCTGGCCGGCGCCGACCTCTCCGGCGTGTCGCTGATGGGCGCCAACCTCCAGGGCGCGGTCCTGACCGACGCCAACCTGTCCTATGCCAACCTGGCGGGCTGCGACCTGGAAGGCGTCGACCTTTCCACCGTCGAACTAGACAACGCCGAGTTCCTGCGCGCGCCGGAATCCCTGCCGCTCTCCATCCAGGAGATCTTCAACGACCATTACGCCTGGGTCGAAAGCGGCGGCGCCAGGGGCGCGCGCGCCGATCTCTCAGGCGAAGACCTCACCAATGTCGACCTCGCCGGGGCCAATCTCGACGCCGCCGACTTCAGCGAAGCCGACCTCACCGGCGCCAACCTGGCGGGCTGTGAATTCGTGATGGCCGATTTCGGCAACGCCAAGCTCGATAAATGCAATCTGCGCGGCGCCAACCTGTCCGGCGCCAACATGGCCCGGGCAAGCCTTTCCGGGTCCAACCTGTGCGACACCGACTTCAAGCCCGCCGACA
>JAHEKA010000091.1 GCA_024638585.1 Rhodospirillales bacterium | reverse complement strand
CGGTCCGGGGCCGGTGATCTCTCGGAAAAAGACGAAGGAGCGGTTCTTGGCCAGCACCGATTTGATCTTCTCCGGGTTGGCCTTAAGCCAGGCCCGGATCGACTGCATGGTGACATCCTTCAGTTCCAGCGCTCCGGTCTCCACCAGCACCTTGCCGATGGAGGTATAGGCGTGGCCGTTCTTGCCGGCGTAGCCGAGGCGCAGGATCGATCCGTCGGGCAAAACCAGACGGCCCGAGCCTTGGATCTGCAGGAAGAAGGCATCCACCGGATCTTCCGCCCAGGCCAGTTCCAGACCCTGGCCCGCAAGCGCGCCCTGGGCGATGGAGGTCCGGTCGTCATAGGGAATGAAGCGGCCGGCCCGCACGCGCCCGGCGATGGTCCGCCCGCGCCAATCTTGGGAAAACACGCCGAGATCCGCCGTCACCAGGTCCGGCGGGCGGGAATACAGCGGTGTCGCGAAGCGGGCGGAGCGCCGGCGGGCACCCTTCAGGGTGAATTCGAAATAGCCGGTAAAAAGTCCCTCGTCGCCATCCACGCCCACCACCGCGAAGGGGCGGAAACGGCGCTCGAAATATTCCCGGGCAAGTGCCGAATCCGCAGTGAGCTGCGGATCGTTGGCGAGCTCCGCACAAACCAGGCGCCAATCGCGCACGCGCCCCGCCAAGGCCCTGGGACCCATCACCGTGTCATCTCCAAGACCGGCCAGCGCCTCGCAGGAACGGGCCAAGGCGGTCACGGACCGGTTCACTTCGTCCGCGGTCCAGCCGGGAAGATCTCCGTACCCGGCGGGGCGGAGCGCCACGCGGTCCGGCGGCACCACAGGCGCGCAAGCGCCCACGGTCAACAGCACGGCGCAGACCACGGCCGCGCGGTTCGTCAATCCCGGAACGGAGGAAGTGCGGGCTCGGCCGGTCCGAAAGCCGAAAATCACGCGGTTACTGCGGCGTTTCCGTCGCGACAAGAACCCAATTTGGATCCGATGAGCGGGTATTGCGTTCATAAGTCCAGATATCCACCACATCGGCAATACGGTCAGGGTCGCCATCGACGACGTTGCCGCCCTTATCCCGCGTCACATTGATCTGCTCGGTAGTGTATTTGATCGTGACCGACGCGGTGCGCCCGGACATCCCCGCTTCGAGAATCTCTGCATCCTTAATGCGAACCAGATTGGTCTCAAGCGTTTCGTCCTTGTTCTTTCTCTCTTCAATGGCGCTGGAGAATCCCTCGAAGACATCCTTGGACAGGAGCGGTTTAAGGGCCGAAGTGTCGCCTTCGGCAAAATTCATGACGATATATTCGAACGCGTCTTTCGCCTTTTCCGCGAATTCGCCCGGATCAAATCGGGGATCGGCAACCTTGATCTGGGTCAGGCCCGCGCCCAGCGGGGTCTCGGCGGAGATTTCCTCCCCTTCACGGCCGGGAAGCCGGACCACATTATCCGCATCCGCGGCCTCCTCTTCGCCGTCATCGTCATGGGCCCGGTCGTCATTCTCCCGGCCGCGGCGAGAACCGAACGGGTCTGTGGGCGGCGGCCGTTCGTGACCGGTCCGCTTGCCCAAGACGCTGCGCAGGCGCAGAATCACGAACCCGGCGACAAATGCCATGATGATGATAAGAAAATCGCTGTCCATGACCTGCCTCTTCAGCGGGGCGAGAGGGAACCGGTCCGCGGGCCCGCGTTATTCCCACGTTAAACCCCTCCCGGCCTAAAATCCAGTATGGCCGCAACTGCTTTCGTCCGGGTTAAGCTAGACATGGGGCGTTTCAACCCCAATGTTAAGGTCGTCATGATCATTCTTCTCGCCTTTATTGTCGTTCCCATTGCTGAAATCGCCCTGCTGATCCACGTCGGTGGCCTGATCGGCACCTGGGAAACCATTGCCCTGGTGGTGCTGACCGCCGTAATCGGCACGGCGCTGTTCCGGGCCCAGGGCACCCGGGTGCTGCTCCGGGCCCAGGATGTGATGGCCCAAGGCGGCTTCCCCGCCAAGGAGCTGTTCGACGGAGTCTGCATTCTTGTGGCCGGCGTCCTGCTATTGACGCCGGGGTTCATTACCGACGGCCTGGGCCTGGCGCTCTTGGTGCCAGGGCTCCGGGTGTGGATCGGACGCCTCTTATGGCAGGCCGCACGGCGGTCGGGCCAATTCCACGTGCATATGGAAGGCACCTCCTGGCACGATCCCGAACGACGCAGTCCGGACGACGTCATTGAAGGGGATTTCACGATCGTCAGTCCCGACGAACGTGAACCTGAGCAAGACCGCCTCGGCAAACCGGGCCGTGATAACGACCGGCGATAACGGTCGCACGAGGTCGGCCTCGGTTCTTGCACGTCTCTGTAAAGCATGGTAGCCACAGCCGGCACCGGGCGCGCCCGGCACGTCGATCTCCAGCCGGAACCAAGCCGATGACAGATACACCCGATCCTCAGCCGACAAACGGCGCCAACGGCAGTGCGGAAGACTCCGCGGAAAACGGACCTTTCATCCACGCCCACGCTCAATACATCAAGGACCTCTCGTTTGAGAATCCCCTGGCCATCGAGGTGGTGACCAGCGAGGGCATCGATCCTCAGGTCAACCTGAACTGTTCCGTCGAACATACCCAACTGGGCGAAACCGCTTACGAAGTGGTGTTGTCGATGGAAGGGCGCGCGGTTCAGGACGACAAGACACTGTTCCTGGTGGCGGTGGATTACGCAGGCATGTTCACTCTCGCCAATGTTCCCGAAGAACACATCGATCCCCTTCTCAAGATCCACTGCGCGACACTTCTGTTCCCGTTTGCCCGGGCGATCATCGCCAACATCACCCGTGAGGGCGGTTACCCACCGCTCCTGATCGACGTGATCGATTTTTCGCAGCTCTACCAGGGCTTGAGAAACGCGGCCGAGGACGGAGAGGCCGACGAGACCGACGAGACCCAGGCCTGAGCCTAGCCTCCGGCCGGATTTCCTATTTTTTCCAAATCGGGTCGTCCATGGTGCCGACAAAGGCTGCGTGGGCGGCCTGTTCCTCCGCCGTCGCCTCATGTGATCGCGGCGCTCGGATCGGGCGTTCCACCCGGCCGCCCTCTGCCTTCTCTCCCACCTCGGCAGCCAATCCGAGGCCGGGCTGTCGTCCGCCCATGAGCTCGAGATAGACATCGGCCAGGAGCCGGGCATCAAGAAGCGCGCCGTGCAGGTCGCGGTCTGAGTTGTCGATCGCAAAACGGCGGCACAGGGCATCGAGAGACACCGGCGCGCCCGGGAACTTGCGCCGGGCCAGCGCCACCGTATCGACCACCTCGAACCCGTCGAGGCGTGGCCGGTCGATCAGGGCAAGCTCGGCATTGAGGAATTTGAGGTCGAACTCGGCGTTGTGGATGACCAGGGCGCCGTCCTCGATGAAGGTGAGAAAGTCGTCGGCGACGTCGGCAAACAGGGGAAACTGCGACAGAAAATCCTGCGACAGCCCATGGACCCTAAAGGCCTCTTCGGGCATGTCCCGCTCAGGATTGACATAGGTCTGATAATGTCGACCCGACGGGATCCGATTGATCAACTCGATACAGGCGATCTCAACCACCCGATGGCCGGAGGCAGGATCAAGCCCGGTGGTTTCCGTATCAAGAACAATTTCGCGCATGGGGGCTCAAGCTCCTTGTTCGCGCCAGCCTCCGATACCGGTGCGTCACCGCAATTCTCTTACTATAGCCTTGAGGCCGAGAAAAGTCCGCCTGAGGCCGAGCCCGGTGGAAACCACGAAATCGGCCCGCGCGCATTTGACCTGTTCCGGCATCTGCCGGGTCCGCACCGCTTCCAGCCGTGCCATGGTCATTCCCGGCCGCGCCATCACCCGGGCCTCCTGAACGAAACTGGGTGCCGTCAGAACCACGACGACATCGCAGAGCAGTTCCGCCCGGGTCTCGAACAGGAGCGGGATTTCCAATGCGGCGATGGGAATCCGGCGCAGGTTCTGCCGCGCGATGAATTCATGCTCGGCCCGGCGCACCAGGGGATGCAGGATCCCCTCCAGCCGTCCGAGGGCCGCCGCATCGCCGAACACCGCGCGGCCCAGGGCAGCCCTGGAAATGATCCCGTTCTCCACAACATCGGGAAAGGCATCGCGAACCGCCGCGACCGCACCGCCGCCAGGCTGCAGAAGTCCATGGGAATAATTGTCGGCATAGAAGACCGGAACACGGAGGCGTTCCAGCATGGAGGCCGCGGTCGACTTTCCCATGCCGATCGATCCGGTCAGACCGATGATGCGCGTCCGCCGTCCCATCAACCCGGCAGTTCGCGCGCCATCTCAGGCGAACCCCGCGCGCAAATGTGCGGCAAGGGCGTCACTGACCTCGGGTTCAGGGCCGAAGAAGGCCTTGAAAGCCGGGACCGCTTGATGCATCAGCATGCCGAGGCCGCCGATCACCGGGTTGCCGCGGTCGGCGGCGGCAGCCAGCAACGGGGTCCGTTCCGGGGCGTAAACGATGTCATAGACCACCGCGTCGGCGGGCAGCTCGGTGAGATCGAGGCTTAGCGGTTTTTCTCCCACCATTCCCTGGGTGGTCGCGTTGACGAGGAGTTTGGCGCCGGCGAGGGCTCGAGCCCGGTCGACCCAGTTGATCACCCGCACGGACGCGCCGAGGCCCAAGGCTATCTCTTCCGCGCGGGCCACCGTCCTGTTGCAAAGCCGGACCTCAGGCGCGCCGGCTTCGGTGAGGGCCGCTACCAATGCACGGGCCGCGCCGCCGGCGCCGATCACGATTGCCGGCCCTGCCGTGACGTCAAAACCGGCCTGCGAAACGGCGAGGTGGGCGAGGAAACCGGCGCCATCGGTATTGCTGCCGAACAAGCTGCCGTCGGGGCGGACCACAACGGTATTGACCGCGCCGATCCGCCGCGCCGCCGGGTCGGCCTCATCAACCGTCTCAAAAGCGGCCTCCTTGTGGGGCACGGTTATATTGACGCCGGCAAACCCAAGATGGGCGAGAACCCGCAGCGCTTGAGGAAATTGCTCGGGCTCCACCGCGAGGGGAACATAGGCCCCGTCCAATTTATACTGGTCCAGCCAGAAGTTATGGAGCCTGGGCGAGAGCGAGTGCGCCACGGGCCAGCCCATGACACCGGCCACCTTGGCCCTGCCGGTCACGATCATTCCGGCACCACGGAATTGGCGCGCAGGAAATCGAGAAGGGCAAGCAGCGGCAAGCCCAGGATCGTGAAATAGCTGCCCTCGATGCGGGCGAACAATTGCACGCCGATATCTTCCAAACGGTAGGCGCCCACCGATGAAAGGATGCTTTCGCCCGCCTCCCCAAGATAATGGTCGAGAAAGGCATCAGAAAAGGTCCGCATGGTGAGCTCCGGCGATTCGAGGTGGTGCCAAATTTGCGCGCCGTCGCGAAAAATGCAAGCCGCCGTCGCCAGGCGATGGGTTTTGCCGCGTAATGCCAAAAGCGAGTCGCGGGCGCCGGCCATATCCTCGGGCTTGTCGAACCACCGTCCGTCGAGGTCGAGGATCTGATCCGCCCCAATGACCAGGGCCCCTGGATATCGCGCAGTGGTCCTTGCCGCTTTGAGACGCGCGAGCTCTAGCGCACAATCCTCCGCGGCCGCACCCTCGCCTGCCATGGCTTCCTTGATGGCGGTTTCGTCTACCGCCGCCGGCGCCGTCACGAAGGCGACCCCGGACCGTTCCAGCAGCCCCTGGCGCGTGATGCTGGCCGATGCGAGGACGACCTGTGGGCGAGGCCCCGCCGCCATCAAAGCCTCGTCATGGCGTTTCAAGCACCTGACCCGGCTTCGCTTTGCGATGCTCCAAGAGCCCGAGGACAGCGGCCGCGGTTTCCTCGATGGATCGGCGTGTGACATCGATCACAGGCCAGCCTTGCTCGACATAAAATCGATGCGCATCGCGCACTTCGCGTTTGACGACTTCGGGGTCGGTATAGTCGGTGTCGTCGATCTGCTGCAGGGCCTTGAGGCGGCTGCGCCGGATCTGCACCAGACGTTGGGGATCTTTTGTCAGGCCGACGATCAGCGGTGCGTTGTCACGGAACAGGAACTCCGGCAGGGTCACCTTTGGCACGAAGGGAATGTTGGCTGCCTTGATCCCTTGGTTGGCAAGATAGATGCAAGTCGGCGTCTTCGAAGTTCTGGAGACCCCTACCAGGATGACGTCGGCCTCGGAATAATCGATGACACGCTGGCCGTCATCGGTGGCGAGCGCGAAATCCATCGCCTCGATCCGATCGAAATATTTGGCATCCAGTTGATGTTGATGTCCCGGGCGGGCGCGGCCTTCGGTTCCGATGTAGCCTTTCAGCGCGATCATGACCGGATCAAGGACAGACACGCAGGGAACCTTGAGACGGCGACATTCGGCTTCAAGGTGATCGCGGATCGCCATGTTGACCAGAGTGTAGAGCACCATGCCGGGATGAGCTTCGATGCCCTCCAGGACTGGGCGCATCTGACGTTTGGTCCGGACCATGGACCAATGATGTTCGACCTTGGGCACTTCTTCGAACTGAACCAAGCATGCCCGGGTCAGAGCGCGAATGGTTTCGCCGCTGGCGTCGGAAATCAGGTGAAAATGAAAGGTCTTCGGCTGATCCATGTCTCTTGGTCCAAATGTTGAGCCGGCCCTGACCCTGTGGATAGCCTGCACGGGAACCCGATGACAAGGACTTCAAGAAGCGGGATAAGGCGCCCTTTGTCCCCAGGGGGGTCCAATCGATCCCGGTTGACAGAAAAACGATGAGGTCCGTCACACACCGGAGGAAAACATTTTCAACAGACACTGGAATCGAGGATGAACCGATGCCATGCCCCATTGTCCCCATGATTCCCGTATTTGATCCGGCCGGGTGACAAAGGAGTTTAGACGTTATTCGAACCAATACACAGATTGGCCCTCCATGAACCGGAAAAACCTGCACCCCTGATTTCTTGGGGGCCGTTTCGCTGACAACGATAATCCCCAAGATTCGGCGCCCCAACAACAACCACAACCTTTTCTTTTAAGGATTCTTTTTAAAGGGTAGAAATGGCGCGGCAAACGACGAGGCCCCCTGAATGACCAAACCCCTTCTTCGCGCACTCAAGGGAGAACCCCAGGACCGGGTTCCCATTTGGTTGATGCGCCAGGCCGGGCGTTATCTTCCCGAATACATGGAAATCCGCTCCAAAGCGCCGGACTTCCTGAAATTTTGCTACAGCCCGGATCTCGCGGTCAAAGTGACGCTGCAGCCGGTGACAAGGTTCGGTTTGGATGGCGCCATCATCTTTTCTGACATCCTGGTAATTCCGGATGCTCTGGGCCAGAAGGTCGGATTTGAGCCGGGCCGCGGTCCGGTGCTGGAAGCGCTTTCCGGGCCGGAGGAGGTCTCTGCTCTGTCGCGAGAGACCCTTCGCGGGGACCTTGCGCCGGTCTATGAGGCGATCGGTGAGGTGTCGCGGAGTTTGCCGGCGGACGTGACCATGATCGGCTTTGCCGGCGCGCCCTGGACGATCGCGTCGTATATGATCGAGGGGGGGTCGTCGAAGGATTTCGCAAAACTCAAGTCCTGGGCCTACGGCGCACCGGAGGGTTTGGCCCATTTGTTCGACCTTCTGGTGGCATCGATCGCGGATCACCTTTGCGCACAGATCGAAGCCGGTGCCGAGGTCGTGCAGATTTTTGACAGCTGGGCCGGCGTTTTGCCGGAGCAGGCTTTCGAGGAATGGTCGCTCAAGCCGATCTCTGAAATCGTTTCCAGGGTCAGGAAGGCCCATCCCGATGTGCCAATAATCGCTTTTCCGAACCGGGCGGCCTTCTATTACGAACGCATTGCTAGAGACTCCGGCGCCGATGCTGTTTCCATCGACGCGACGGTGCCCTTGGACTATGCCCGCGACGTTCTGCAGAAAGCAGCCTGTGTGCAGGGCAATCTGGATCCCATCATGTTGGTGCAAGGCGGATCGGCCATGATCGGGGCAACCAGGCGGATCCTTGATATATTGGCCCCGGGACCCTTCGTATTCAATCTGGGCCATGGCATTGTTCCGCAAACGCCTCCGGATCACGTCGCGGTCCTGGTCGAAGAGGTCCACAATTGGCGGGCCT
>JAHEKA010000558.1 GCA_024638585.1 Rhodospirillales bacterium | reverse complement strand
TGAACTGCGTTTCACTTTCGAGGACCTGATCTACGAGATGACGCAGGACGGCAGCCTGGACGTCCTGACAAAAGAATGGTTTGGCATCGACGCAGTGACGTGGTGAGGGGGTGCAGGTTTGCCCTGTGAAAGTGCCATCGGCCGCTTTTCTCGATGCGTGCCCCTTCGGTGCGAAGGTGAAGCGCCATTGCGAACGCGTCGCGCCTCGCGCGTGAGTTGATTACATGTTGGCGGCCACAAAGGACCGATATCGGTGAAAAACGCGCCCCACCAGATGTTGTGTTTCGGGCTTTTGATTTTCCTTGTTATCTATCTAACCTAATGATTCAATTATCTTATTGGATCGGAGGGCGCTCACATGATGGGTCGGGTTCAGGAACAGGGGCAGCTGTTTTTCCGGTTTCGTCTCGACGACCACGTTCCCGAGAACCATTTTCTGCGCCGCGTGGACCGGTTTCTCGACTTCAAACCCCTGCGCGCCGAGTTCGCACCGCTCTACAGCCGCATTGGGCGTCCTTCGATCGATCCCGAGCTGATGATCCGGATGCTGCTCATCGGCTATCTTTACGGCATTCGCTCAGAGACCCGGCTCTGTGAGGAAGTTCATCTCAACTTGGCGTACCGATGGTTCTGCCGCCTTGGGCTTGAGGGCCAGGTGCCGGAACGGTCTACCTTCTCCAAGAACCGGCATGGCCGGTTTGCCGCGGGCGATGTGCTGCGGCGGGTGTTCGAAACCGTCGTCGGGGTCTGCGCCGATGAGGGACTTGTCGGCGGCACGGGGGCCCTGGTCGATGGCAGCACGGTCCATGCGGACGCCAACCGCGACAGACGAGATACACCGGATGCGATCCAGGCCGCCTGGGATGAAAAGGAAACGATCACCCGCCCGGTTCAGGCCTATCTCGACGATCTGGAGGCCGCCGCAGCGCATCCGCCTGACGGCCCAAAACACAAACCGCCGAAATACATCTCCGAGACCGATCCCCAAGCCGCCTGGTCGCTGAAGGACGGACCGGGGCGGTTCAGCTATGAGGTGAATTACCTGGCCGACGATCTGCACGCCATCATCGTGGACGTAGAGGCGACACCGGCCCGGCTCAGCCAGGAAATCGTCGCGGCGAAAGAAATGCTGGAGCGTAAAACTGGCGGATTTGATCCAAACTCGATCGCCGCCGACAAAAGCTATGGCACCGGGCCATTCCTATCCTGGCTCCTTGACCGGGAAATCACCCCCTACATCCCGGTCCTCGACCGAAAGGGTCAGACCGACGGGAAACTGACCCGCGATGCCTTTGCCTATGACGCCGAGCGGGACATCTATGTCTGCCCCGAGGGTCACCCTCTCCTCCTTGCCCGAATTGACACGAAAACGCGTGTTAAACGCTACACGGCACGCAAATCCACCTGCCGGAACTGCCCGCTTCGCGATCAATGCACCGACGCCCCGTTCCGAACCGTCGTTCGCCTGATGGACGAGGAAGCCCGCCAAAAGGCACGCGACCTGGCCGAAACGGACGCCTTCCACACAGCGCGCGCCCGCCGCAAGAAAATCGAAATGCTGTTCGCGCACCTCAAACGATGGCTGAAACTGACCCGCCTTCGGCTCCGGGGACTATCAGGAGCCAACGAAGAATTCCTCCTCGCCGCCGCCGCCCAAAACCTCAAACGACTCGTGAAGCTCGTGCCAATATGAAGACGTGAAAGACCAACATCGCAACGAAACAGCCCGCCGATAAGGCGGGGTCAGAAGGGCGCGCGCCCCGTCGACTCTACATTTAGAACCCGGGGTTTTTCACCGATATCGACCGTTTTTGGCAGGGCGAATTTTCAAGGCAGCGGTGGGGTGAAACCCCACCCTACTTGGCGCGGACCTTGACGTATTCGCCGGGGGCGTCGCAGAGGATTTCGGCGCCGCAGCTTGCCGCGCTGCGGGCCGCCACCTTCTTGCTGCCGTGCGCCTTCAGCCACTTGCCCCAGTCGGTCCACCATGACCCGGGGTGCTCGGTGGCGCCGGCGAACCAGGTGTCGGGGTCGAGGCCTTGCGCGTCCTCGTTGATCCAGTGGGCGTACTTGTTCTTGACCGGCGGGTTGGCGATGCCGGCGATGTGGCCGGAGCCTCCCAAGA
>JAHEKA010000090.1 GCA_024638585.1 Rhodospirillales bacterium | reverse complement strand
GCCAGCACATCCGCGCGGCGGGCATCGATTTCTCCGAGGGCGAGGTCTTGCTCAGGGCGGGCCGGCGGCTCGGCGCCCGGGACATCGGCCTGGCCGCCGCCATGAACCACCCCTGGGTCCCAGTGGCGCGGCGGCCGCGCATCGCCCTGCTGGCGACCGGCGACGAGGTGGTGCGCCCCGGCGACCCCCTCGGCCCCAACCAGATCGTCAGTTCCAACGGCCCCGCACTGGCCGCCTTCATCGAAAGCCGCGGCGGCCAGGCCACCGATCTCGGCATCGCGCGGGACGACGAAGCCTCCATCCGCGCCTTGGCCGAAGGCGCGCGCGGCGCCGACCTGCTGGTGACCATGGGCGGCGTTTCAGTGGGCGATCGCGATCTGGTTCAGAAGGTGCTGGGCGAGGTCGGGCTCGAGGTCGATTTCTGGCGCATCGCCATGAAACCGGGCAAGCCGTTGATGTTCGGCCATCTCGGCGGGACACCGGTCCTGGGGCTGCCGGGGAACCCGGTTTCCTCCATGGTCTGCGCGCTCCTGTTCCTGGGGCCTGCCATGGACCGGATGTTGGGCCTCGACGGCACCGGCGTGCCGGTGATCCGCGCACGGCTGGGTTCCGACGTCGGGCCCAACAACTTCCGCGAAGACTACATGCGCGCGACCTTCGCGACCGACGCCGACGGTGCCACCGTCGCGACGCCGCTGAAGATCCAGGATTCGTCGATGATGTCCGCCCTGGCACGGTCCGACGGGCTGATCATCCGCCCGCCGGACGCCCCCGCCGCCGCCAAGGGCGAATGGACCGACGTGATCCCGCTGGGCGATATTCGCGGCGCCTGAGCGCCTCTCCCCGGCACCCGCCGGAGGTGGCGAAAATCACCCTTTTAGGCCTTGACGCCTGAAGAGAACCAAACTAGAACATGGGGTGACGTTTTTGTTTTGTTCTATATCTTGTGTTTGGCCGCCCTGAGCCTGCCGCACGCCACCATATGAGGGACACATGCTGACCAAGAAACAGCACGAGCTACTGGTCTTTATCAACGCCCGGCTTCAGGAAACCGGCGTCTGTCCCTCGTTCGATGAAATGAAGGATGCCCTGGGGCTCAAGTCCAAGTCCGGCATCCACCGTTTGATCACCGGGCTGGAGGAGCGCGGCTTCGTCCGCCGCCTGCCCCACCGGGCGCGGGCGCTGGAAATCGTCCGGCTGGCCGACAGCACCGCCAGCGACGGGCCCGCCAATTTCGATCCCAAGGTCATCAAGGGCGAATTCAATTCGGCCCCCAGGGGCACGCCCAAGGGCGCCGAGGTCGCCACAACCGGCGAGTCGGTGGAACTTCCGCTTTTTGGGCGCATCGCCGCCGGCACGCCGATCGAGGCGCTGCGCGATCCGGAGAACTCGGTCTCGGTGCCGCCCGACCTGGTCGGCCGGGGTACCCATTACGCGCTTGAGGTTTCCGGCGATTCCATGGTCGAAGCCGGCATCCTGGACGGCGACGTCGCCATCATCCGAGAGGGTGAGACCGCGGATAACGGCACCATCGTCGTCGCCCTGGTCGATGAGAACGAAGTGACCCTGAAACGGCTGCGCCGCAAGGGCAACTCCGTCGCCCTGGAACCGGCCAACGCCGCCTACGAAACCCGAATCTTCGGCCCCGACCAGGTCAAGGTCCAGGGCACCCTGGTCGGCCTGATCCGCACCTATCACTGATCAACCAACAAGCTGACCGCGCCCGCAGGGCGTCACCGCGACCGGCTGGCCGTCTGTCCCGTCCAGGGCCGCCTGCCCCGGCGTCCCGCCACCGTCTCCACCCGGATCGCACCGTCATCTCGGAACCACACCGCGTGTGTCCCGGCCCGGGCGAGCTGCAACCGGGATATGATCTGCGCCGGTCCGCGGCAGGGAAAGCGGTAAAGCGTGGTGAGCGCGATCACCAGATCGGCCTGGGGGCAGTCCTCCCTGGCCGCGGCCGGATTGTGAATCACGGAAACCATGCGGCCCCGGATATGCGCCACGCAGGCGAGCTGATCGCAGCTCAGCGTCCCTTTGTCCTTGAGCGCGGACAGCGCCAGGGAACCGCGCCGGTGGCGATTGCGGACCGGTGCCTGCTCGGCGGCCAAGCCGCTGCGCCTCAGCCACATCTGACGCTGGAACCTTGAGCCCTTGCCGCTCGCGAAGACCAGGGTGCCGTCGGCTTTGCGCACCGCTAGGGTGCGTCCGTCACCTGAGATCAAGAGATCGGGGGGCGGCGCGAAGGCCAGCGACGCCAGGCCCGCCGCCACCCCGGCGAGCCCCGCCAGCCGCCACGGCCTCCGCCATAGGATCAGCCAAAGCCCGCCCAACGTGATCAGGCCCAGGCCCCAGACCGGCAGGGTCGGCACATAGAAGGAAGCGCCGGGCTGGCGGGCGATGGTCCCGGCAATGGCGATGACCAGGTCGATCGCCCAGCCCATGGGCTTGAGCGCCCAGGCCTCCAGCCCGAAGGGCATCAACAGGTAGGCAAGGGTGGCAAGGGGCATGATGAGGAACGCGGTCAAGGGCACGGCGCCCAAATTGGCCGCCAGCCCGAAGACGGCGAACCGGTTGAAATGGTAGAGCGCGAAGGGCGCCGTCGCCAGGCCGGCGATCAGGGTGGTGAGCCCCACGCCCAAGACATAGACGAGTGCGCGGCGCGCGATCCCGCGCTCCCCAGCCAGCCGGCTCATGGGCCGGCGCAGCACCTCATAGCCGGCGATCAGAGCGGCAACGGCGGCGAACGACATCTGAAAACTGGGTCCGGTCAGGCTTTCCGGCGCGACGAGAAGGATCACCACCGCCGCGAATGCCACCAGGCGCATGTTGAGCGCCGCCCGGTCGAGCATCACCGCGCCGAGGACCAGGGCCGCCATCAGGAAGGCGCGCTGGGTCGGCACCGTGGCGCCGGTCAACAGAAGGTAGGCGGCAGCGCCCAGAAGGGCCGCCCCGGCCGCCCATTTCTTGATCGGCCAATTGAGCGCCAGTTTCGGGATCAGCGCCAGCAGCGCCCTCAATCCAAAGAACAGGATGCCTGTCACCAGGCCGATATGCAGGCCGGAGATCGCCAAAAGGTGGGCAAGACCCGCGGCGCGCATCGCCTCCATCGTGGATTCGGGGATGGCGCCGCGCTCGCCGGTCATCAGCGCCGCGGCAATGCCGCCCGAGGGCCCCGGAAGGACCGCCGCGATCCGCGCAAACAATCGCTGCCGCAAACCGGCAATGGCGGTGGAAAACCTCTCCAGGGGCGTCCCTGCCTTGTTCGGCGCGAGCGCACCGGCGGCCGCGATCTCCGGGGCGCGCAGCGCGAAGCCGACGGCACCGATGCCGTCGAACCAGGCGGCCCGGGCGAAATCGAAGCCGCCCGGCATCGCCGGCCCGGGCGGCGGCATCAACATCGCGAGGATGGTAATCCCCACCCCCGGCTTCAAGTCACGAGCCGTCCCCTTGACCAGTGCGGGACGGAGACGAAGGCGCACCCGCCGCGGGGTTGCCGCCGCCTCCAACCGGTCAATCGCATAGACGAAGATCGTCAGCCGGGGCCCCTTGAGCGCGGGCTCCACCACCTCCAGCCGGCCGGTGACCTCGGTGGGTCCCAGGCGTTTGAGCAGAACCGGAGCGGCGGCGGCGTCGCTCTGGTACTTGGCCGCCGAAAAGCCCAACGCCGGAGCGCCGATGATAAAGGCGCAAATCACCAGCGCCTCTCCCCATCCTTGGGTACGCAGCATCTGCAGGCCGACGCAACCGAGGCCGAGCGCCGCCACCAACGCCATCAGACCGAGGGAAGCGCCGGGTTCGAATGGCAGGGCGAAATAACCCGCGACGCCAGCGCCCACGCCCACCGGCAGCCACAGCGGCCAGCGTTCGCGTTCGGCCCCCAACCATTTGGCCACCCGGCCCGGCGCGCCACCAGGTTGGTCGTCCGTCTCCCCGCTGTCAGCGCTCATAAAAGCCTCAAGCCCCCCAGGCTCGCAACGCCGTTGATGTTTCGCGCCCGCCGATGTGCTAGTAACGGGCCCGCCCTAACGTAAGACGAGACTACCAACAGAAGCGCCTTTGAGCCATGGTCCAGCCCGCCGACATCGTCACCCGATTTGCGCCAAGCCCGACGGGCTTCCTGCATATCGGCGGCGTGCGGACGGCCCTGTTCAATTGGCTGTTCGCGCGGCACAACGGCGGGCGCTACCTGCTGCGCGTCGAAGACACCGACCGCAAGCGATCGACAGATGAGGCGATTGCCGCGATCCTCGACGGGCTCGACTGGATGGGGCTCGATCATGACGGCGAGGTGGTCTATCAGTCGGGCCGCGCCGCGCGCCATGCCGAGGTCGCCCGCGGCCTGCTGGAGGCGGGCCAGGCCTATCGCTGCTTTGCCACCCCCGACGAACTCGCCGAAATGCGCGAACGGGCCAAGGCGGAAGGACGCTCCATGCGTTACGACGGGCGCTGGCGCGACCGCGACCCGGCCGAGGCTCCGGCCGGGGCCGAACCGGTGATCCGCTTCAAGGCACCGCGGGACGGCGAGACCGTGATCGAGGACCACATCCAGGGCGAGGTGCAGGTTGCCAACGCGGAACTCGACGACATGGTCCTGCTGCGGGCCGACGGATCGCCGACCTACATGCTGTCGGTGGTGGTGGACGACCATGACATGGGCATCACGCACGTCATTCGCGGCGACGATCACCTGACCAACAGCTTCCGCCAGACCCAACTTTACCGGGCGCTCGATTGGCCGGTTCCCGAATTCGCCCATATGCCGCTGCTGCACGGCGCCGACGGGGCGAAACTGTCGAAACGTCACGGGGCGCTCGGCGTCGAGGCCTACCGCGACATGGGAGTCCTGCCCGAAGCCATGTTCAACTACCTGCTTCGGCTCGGTTGGAGCCATGGCGACGATGAGATCATCTCCCGTGATCAGGCCGTCGAATGGTTCACCCTGGAGGCGGTGGGCCGTTCGGCCGCGCGGTTCGATATGGAGCGGCTGACCAGCCTCAATGCCCATTACATTCGCGAAGCGGACGATGCGCGCCTGGTCGAATTGATCCGCCCCCGCCTCTCAGGTATCATTGGCACAACGCCGGACGCGGCGGCCGAAGTGCGGATCCAGCGCGGCCTCGCGGGCCTCAAACCGCGCGCCACGACCCTGATCGAGCTGGCGGAGAAGGCTGCGTTCTATGCCGCGCCGCGGCCCCTGGAATTGACGGCCAAGGCGCAAAAGCAAATCGGTCCCGATGCGCTCGGTCATCTCTCGGCCCTGGCCCGGGAGCTGGATGCTCTGCCGGAGTGGACCGAAGAAACGCTGGAGACCGTGATTCGCGGTTTTGTCGACGAACACGGGCTTAAGCTCGGCGCCGTCGCCCAGCCGCTCCGCGCGGCGCTCACCGGCAAGACCGAGTCGCCCGGGCTGTTCGAAGTCCTTGCCGTGTTGGGGCGCGAAGAATCGCTGGCTCGCCTTGCCGATGTCGGTGCCGCACCGGCCTCCCAGGAGGCCTGAGTACTCAGAGTAAATTTTTGGTTATTTTGACTGGTGTCACCGGTTTGATCTATGAGGGCGGTCGATATATGCTGCCGTGCCGGTGGATAAGCCGGGACCGGAGGCGGCGGGAACGCTTTTACGGCTTTCTCGCGATAAAGACATTCAGGGAAGGATAAGCATGGCGAAAGCACCGTCGCAAAAGGGCAGCAACGAGACCGTCACTCTGACGGATAACGCCACCGGTAAGACTGCGGAATTCCCGCTGCTCAAAGGCAGACTGGGGCCCAAGGTCATCGATATTCGGTCCCTTTACGCACAGACGGGCTATTTCACCTACGATCCGGGCTATACGGCAACCGGTTCCACCGAATCCTCCATCACCTATATCGACGGCGACAAGGGTGTCCTGCTCCACCGCGGCTACTCCATCGAAGAGCTGGCGGAAAAGAGCGACTACATGGAGGTCTGCTACCTCCTGCTGAAGGGTGAGCTTCCCAACAAGCAGCAGAAAGAAGAGTTCGAGCACACCATCACCCACCACACCATGGTGCATGAGCAGCTCACTCAGTTCTTCCGCGGGTTCCGGCGCGACGCCCATCCCATGGCCATCATGTGCGGCGTCGTGGGCGCGCTTTCCGCCTTCTATCACGATTCCACCGATATCAGCGATCCGCAGCAGCGCATGGTCGCCTCCTATCGGCTGGTCGCCAAGATGCCGACCATCGCCGCCATGGCCTATAAGTTCTCCGTCGGCCAGCCCTTCATGTATCCCCGCAACGATCTCAAATATGCCGCGAATTTCCTCCACATGATGTTTGGCGTCCCGTGCGAGGACTACGAGGTCAACCCGGTGCTGGCCAAGGCCATGGACCGGATTTTCATTCTTCATGCCGACCACGAGCAGAACGCCTCGACGTCGACCGTCCGCCTGGCGGGGTCGACCGGCGCCAACCCGTTCGCCTGCATCGCCGCCGGGATCGCCTCCCTTTGGGGCCCCGCCCATGGCGGCGCCAACGAGGCGGTGCTTGCGATGCTGGGCGAAATCGGTGACCGCAAGAACATCAAGGGCTATCTCGCCCGGGTCAAGGACCGGAAAGACCCCACCATGCTGATGGGCTTCGGCCACAGGGTCTATAAGAACTACGACCCCCGCGCCAAGGTGTTGCAGAAATCTTGCCATGCGGTCCTGAAGGAACTCAAGATCAAGAACGAGCCGCTCCTCGACCTCGCCATGGAACTGGAGAATATCGCGCTCAGCGACAACTACTTCGTGGAGCGCAAGCTGTTCCCCAATGTCGATTTCTATTCCGGCATCATCCTGAAGGCGATGGGCGTTCCGACCTCCATGTTCACCGTCCTCTTCGCCCTGGCGCGGACCGTCGGTTGGATCGCCCAATGGAACGAGTTGATCGAGGACACGGAACAGAAGATCGGCCGCCCGCGCCAGATATACACCGGCAAGGGCCGGCGCAAATACGTGCCGATCTCGAAGCGCAGGTAAGCCTCACCCGTCGACCGCCGGTTCGCAGCTCAGCCCCCGGCGCGGGCCTCTTCCAACAGATCAAGAATCACCGCCCCGGCGCGGCGGCTGGAAGGTTCGCCCCCCAGGCCGAAGGCCCGGGCCACCTCCGCCAGGTCGCGTTGCTGGGCCTCGCGAAGGGCGGGCTCCCTGAACAGCTTCATGAGGGCATCGGCCAAGGCCCGCGGCCGGCAGGCGCCCTGGATGAATTCCGGCGCGATTTCCCGCCCCAAGGCGATATTGACGACCGAGGCGTATTTGATCTTGATCATCATGCGGATGACGAAGAACGTCAGCGGGGTCATGCGGTAAGCGATGACCATGGGCACCCCGGCACAAGCCAGTTCATAGGTCGCGGTCCCCGATGCCACAAGGGCCGCGTCGGCGGCGGCGAAGGCATCGCGTTTTTCATCGATCCCCTCGGTTACGATCACAGGCGCGGGCCAGGTTTCCGCCGCGGCCCGAACTTTCTCAACAACCGTCGCCACCGTGGGCACGACGACCGCCAAGTCGGGAATCTCCGCCTTCAGCAGCGCAAGGGCTTCACCGAATACCGGCAACAGCCGGTCGACCTCGGAATGCCGGCTGCCCGGCAAAACGCACAGCAACGGTTGCCCGGCCGCGATCCCGTGGGCCGCACGGAAGGCCGGACCGTCGCCGGAATCAAAGCCCATCTCCGCCACCGGGTGGCCGACAAATGTTGATGCCAGTCCCCATTTTTCGAAGTAGGGCGCCTCGAAGGGAAAGATCATCAAGAGATGGTCGAGAAAGCCCGCGATCATCCGCGCCCGCCGCGGCCGCCAGGCCCAGACGGTGGGCGCCACGTAATGGACCTGCTTGATGCCGGCCCCCTTCAGCTTCTTCCCGACCCGGAAAGCGAAGGCGGGGGAATCGATGGTGATGACGATGTCGGGCTTCAAGGCCCGCACGCGCCGGGCGGTTTCCCCGATACGGCGCAGCACCCGCGGGATATGGGGCGCGATCTCGAAGATCCCGCCGATCGAAAGCTCCTCCATCGGGAAAAAGCTCTCGAACCCGAAGGCCCCGCCGGCGGCCGACATCTCGCCGCCGCCGATTCCGCTGAAGCGGATGCGGCCGCCGGTGCGCGCGATCAACTCCGACATCAGGCC
>JAHEKA010000557.1 GCA_024638585.1 Rhodospirillales bacterium | reverse complement strand
TCGCCTGGTGCATTTCCGCTTTCTTCGTCGGCATGGCCGGCGCCGGGGCGGGCAACCTGATCGGCTTCATCGATCCCCGGGATGTCGCCTTCGCCGGCGTGACCTTCGGCGTGTGGATGGTATTGATGGCGATCCTCGGCGGCAAGGGCACCCTCTGGGGCCCGATCCTGGGGGCCGTGATCTTCCACATCACCCAGGAACTGTTCTGGACCTACCTGCTGGGCTGGCAGCGGGTGGCGCTGGGCTTCCTGATCGTGGTCATCGTCGTGTTCTTCCCGACCGGCATCCTGGGTTGGCTGCGCGAGCACTACCCCCACCTGTTCGGCGAGGCCGTCGATACCGGCGCCGGCGCGGACGGTGAAAAGGAGGCCCCATGAGTTCCCTGTTGGAGGTGGCAGGCCTATCCAAGGCGTTCGGTGGAGTGGTCGCCAACCGCGAGATCTCCCTCACCGTGCCCGACGGTGCCATCGTCGGCCTGATCGGTCCCAACGGGTCCGGCAAGACGACCCTGTTTTCCTCGATCGTCGGCCACCATCCCATCGATGGTGGATCGATCCGTTTCCAGGGGCGCGAGATTTCGCGCCTCCGGGTGGCGGAGATCGCCCGCCTTGGCTTGCTGCGCACGTTTCAGCAGACCCGCGTCTACGGCCAGATGGATTGCATGCGCAACATGCTGATCAGCGCGCCGCACCGCGAAGAAGGCTTGCTCGATATGCTGTCGCGCCACAGCCCGGAACAGGTGGACGAGGCGGAGCGGCTTCTCGCCTTCACCGGGCTGTTCGAAAAGCGCTTCCTCATGGCCGGCGATCTTTCCTTCGGCCAGCAGAAGCTGCTGGAATTCGCCATGGCGTTGATGAACCGGCCCAAGCTGTTGCTGCTGGACGAGCCCACCGCGGGCATCAACCCGACCCTGATCAACGGGCTGATCGACCGGCTCAAGCGCACCAACGAAGAGATCGGCATTACCCTGTTCGTGATCGAGCACAACATGCGGGTCATCATGGACCTGGCCGAGCACATCTATTGCCTGGCCCATGGGGAGCTGTTGGCCGACGGCACGCCGGATGAGATCCGCGGCGATCAAAGCGTGATCGACGCCTATCTTGGGGCCCATTGATGAGCGGCAACGGCAATGGGATCGGGCCGGGGGGCGCCGGGCACGGCACGCCAAAGGACGAGGTCGTGCTCTCGGTCGATCAGGTGGCCCGGGAAGCCGAAGCCATCGGCGGCGACATCACGGGCGAGCGCATCATTGAACTCGCGGGCGGCCCGCCGCTGCTGACCACCGAGAACCTGGTGGCGGGATACGGCAAGATGAAGATCCTCCACGATTTCTCCCTCGCCATCGCGCAAGGCCGCTCGCTCTGCCTGATTGGACCAAACGGGGCCGGGAAATCCACCGTGCTCCATTCGATCTACGGCTTCACCCGGATCTTCTCCGGCACCATCACCGTCGGCGGCCGGGACGTCACGGCCCTGAGCCCCAGCCAGAAGCTCAGCGGGGCGGGCATCGCCTATATCCTGCAGGACAACTCCGTGTTCCCGGACATGACGGTGACCGAGAACCTTCTGATGGGGGGATACCTGCTGCCCAGCCGCGCCGAAGCGCGGGACGCGGCCGACCGGGTTCTGGAGAAATACCCGCGCCTGGCCCAACGCGCCGGCCAACGAGCCAGTGTGCTGTCGGGCGGCGAACGGCGGTTGCTCGAGATCTCCCGGGCGCTGATCATGAATCCCGAGGTCCTCTTGGTGGACGAGCCCTCGATCGGGTTGGAGCCGCGCTTCATCGACATGGTGTTCGAGATCCTTGCGGAGTTGCAGCAGGTGGACGGCAAGACCCTCGTCATGGTCGAGCAGAACGCCAAGAAAGGCCTCGAATTCGCCGATACCGGCTATGTGCTGGTGTCGGGAACACTGGCCCTGGCCGGACCCGGACGGGAGCTTCTTGAAGACGAACAGGTGGGCCGGCTGTTCCTGGGCGGCTGAGCAACACGGTCTGGCCCGATGGGCCGTCGGGTGGTTACACTACGGCCCGGGGCCATTCGAGGCACCGACGCCGAAAAGAGGGGGAAAAGAGCATGACTGAACCGACTGTCGCGGCAACCGGGGCCGATCCGGCCCAGGGCAAGGAC
>JAHEKA010000089.1 GCA_024638585.1 Rhodospirillales bacterium | reverse complement strand
GACCAGTTCGGGCGGTTGGTTCATGGTCACTTGCACCAGTTTCGTTACATCGTCGCCATAAAGGGGCACGATCGGGCGGCGCGACTTTTTCGCTTCAGCGCGCAGCTCCTTGCTTTCGAAGGCAAGGCGATAGGTGGCACGGAGGACCTTGGTGCGTTCCTTATGCATGTTCGGAGGCCCGGCCACGAAGCGCGAAAGCTGGGACTGCGCCGTCATGAACTTGGCCACCGCCTTCGCGATCTTCGTCTTGGCGAGGTCGTTGGCATCGGGCACCCCGGGAACCTCTTTTCCGAACTGCAGAACGATGGTGCCGGGCTCGCCGCTGAAAAGCTCGGTCATCGAGCTTAACCCCCCGGGCTGGCCCTCGATCTCGCCGCGCAGCATGCCCATCACCCGCTCGGAGCCGGCATAGCCGAGGATCATCCGGATCGGGATGTTCCAGGCGTTGGAGATCATGTAGCCTTCGTTGTAGCTCGACGCGCCGACGCCCGACGCGCCGAACTTGATCTGCCGCTTGGCCTTGAGCAATTGATCGAAGGTCTTGATGCCCGATGCGCCGCTCATATACAGAACACGGATGTCGGTGGCGCCCTTTCCGATCCAGGTCATCTTCGTGAGGTCGAACCGGACCCCCTTGCGCTCCACCAGTTGGGTGTAGACCAGTCCGGTCGTGAACGACCCGATGGTGAGCCCGTCGGGCTTCGAGGCATAGATCATGTTGGCGCCGATGATATGACCGGCACCGGGGACATTGCGGACGATGAAGGTCGTTCCGGGAAGCTTGCGCTCCATGTGACGGGTCGCAAGCCGTCCGTAGTAATCGGCCCCACCGCCTGTTCCAGTTGAAACGATATAGGTGACGACCTTGTCCTTGTAGAACTGTTCGGCTTCGCTGGCCGCGTTTGACTGCGTCGTGGTTCCAACCAGGGCAATCCCGATCAGAACGAATATGGTTCGGTAAACTTGTCTCATTCTTGGTCTCCCCGTTGCGGGCGGCAAAGTCGCACAATCGTCCGCTTACCGGCCCGGGTCTCTCTGTCGTTCGTGCCGCATTTGCGCCAGGGCTCCGGCGTCTTCATCGACCCTGAAACCCTGCCCACGGCCACGCCATCGGGCATAGATTTGTCCAGCCGGCGGCACCCGGATCCGTTCAGAACGTTCCGCGCAATACTCCGGCGATGGGCGCGCCTCAGGCGTTTTCTTCTTCGAGGGGCGGAATGACCTCCCCTTCCGGCGCCACCCGGTCGGAACGGATCTCGTTATACCCGTTGGTCGAGAGGTCGATGTTGTTGCCGTCCGGATCCATCCCCCGGTACTCGGTGTAATGCCGGTCCGCGGGCCGCTTCTCGGGAACCGGGTACCCCAGTTCCTCGCAGCGTTCGACGTAAGGTTCGTTGGCATCCACCTCGAAGCCGAAATGACTGAACCCGCTCGGCTTGCCGTCCATCTTGTTGCGGTGGATGGAGAGGTTCATGTAGCCGTCGGTCAGGGAATAGCCGCCCTTGCTCGACTTGTAGACAATCTCCATCCCGTAGACATCCCGGTAATAGTGGGCAAGGCGTTTCGGGTCGGTGGTATTGAAGACAATATGCTTGATCTTGGCCATTTTGTTTCCTCCATGTCTAACGCCGGGGATATTGGACACGAGCACGACGGCTCATCGCACCTCCGAGATGAATTATGCAGACAACTCGCCGATCGTTCACCGTCCCCGATACGCCGAAGTTCTTGAGTTTGGTCGCCTACTTTTTTTTGGGCACCCTGGGCCCTATTAAATACAACCGCAGACCAACTTGATAGGGGCGTTGGGTCATCGATCGATGATCAGTCGGAAACAGGCAACGGGTTTGCGGCCTTTCGCTGCCCTCGCATCCCCCGGAAATTCACTTGCCGGCCCGGATCGGGCGGCGTTCCGTTGCTCTGCCGCCGCAGACGGAAACAGACCCCCAAAGGGGCCTAGATCCTTGATTTAACTGGTCGCGGGGGAGGTGTTTCTACCAATATTGAATTTCGGGCGGCCCTCCAACAAGGTACCGAGAGTCGGGCCCAAACGTATTGATGGCGGGCCGGGAACGTATCGAGGTCTCCCCGCCTGATCAAGTGTCAGGATCTTTCCGGCAACGGTCTCACCGGTCACAAGCCCTAAACAGGAGCAGCCAAGATGGTGTGCGATCCATTTGATGTCGTTGTGTTGGCCTTGGCCGATGAGTTTTTTAATGACTTCACCGACGGTTGAATAGTCTCCGAACACGCCCGTGTCCTCGAGGGCATCGGCGATCGCGGCAAACACGGTGCCCGCGGCCGGAAGGTCGGCAACGTCGTTGTTGCAGCTGTAGTCCTCGATTCGTTCGATCGTCTGGAATTCCTTGTTTCCGCTTTTACGGAACGTATCGGCAACAGCTGCGCGAATGCTGGCAACCGATCTCTCCTCAAGGGATATATCGAACGACATGGGAATCTCCTCTTTGCATTTAGTTCTGCGAACTTGGATTCCGAAATCGAATTATTGACGGCTCCCAAGCATTTACATAGAGAGCAGAAATAGAGTCAATAGCTTAACGGGTAAATCATCGGCAGAGGAGGAAAAATTCTCCCACCAGCCGATTTGCCGCCGACGCGCCCGCCGCCGGCCGGACGGCATCAAACCGCCGAGGTCTCCCGGAAAGGCTTCCGTGCCCCACAACTCTCATGTTTTCGAAAGCGCAGTCTGAGGCGGTTGGGTCGGCGATGACACTGCCGGATTGACCCATTGAGAATCAACCGCTCCATTTGCCCGACCTACGCGGCAAAGAAATAGGCCCCCGAAGGGGCCTAAATCCTTGATTTAACTGGTAGCGGGGGAGGGACTTGAACCCCCGACACGCGGATTATGATTCCGCTGCTCTAACCAACTGAGCTACCCCGCCAAAAGGGTCTCACGGCACAGGCCGAAGGACAGGCGATATAGGCCGCAAAGCCTTGTCTGTCAAGGATCGGGGCCGGCGCTCAGGCCGCGCCCGGCCGCCCCTGCCCGGTCGCCGCCGGCGATCAGGCGATGGCCGAGGCCGCGGCATCGGCGATTTCATCCATCGCCGCCGGCGCCGCGCCGGGCACGGGATTGTACCACGGCCGGTAATCGTTGGCCCGGATCTGGGTCAGCACATCGCGGTGCGCGGGCGCGGAGGCGTAGATCCGATCGGCCTGCTGGGCCATTTGGGCCAGGGCCTCCTTGAAATCGTCGACCGCTATCGCATCCTCGGCCGGAAGTGCCCGGTCGCCGTACCATTCCTTGCCCATCAGCACATCGATGTAGTTCCAGCTCTCGAACAGCGACCAATTGTGATTGCATTCAAGCGCGCCCGGCAGCTTGTGGCGCCAGAGCTCCAAACGTTCGCCGATCGAGTCCGGGATCCGCGACGGTTGGCGCGCTTCGATCCAGAACGGCGTGTCGGTGCGATTGGACGTGGCGTAGTGCAACACGATGAAGTCGCGGATGTCCTCATACAGGTCGCAAGTCACCTTGTTGTAGTGTCGCGCCAGCGCCGGGCTCATCTCCTTGTCGGGGAAGAAATCGATAAGCCACCTGAGCGCCATCTGGGTGAAATGGATGGAGGTGGATTCGAGCGGCTCGATGAAGCCGCCGGCCAGGCCCACGGCGATACAGTTCTTGACCCAGCTGCGCCGCGAGCGGCCGATGCGCATGGGGATGACCCGGGGATCGGGGTGATCTTCGGGCAGGTTCAGGTACTGGCGGAATTCGCGGATGGCCTCGTCGTCGGTCGCGAAGGCCGAGGAAAACACGTAGCCCGTCCCAAGCCGCGTATAGAGCGGTACCCGCCACGACCAGCCGGCGTTCATGCCGGTGGAGGTGGTATAGCTTTCGAGCGGCGCACCCTCCTGATGAGGGATCTGGACGGCCAGCGCCTTGTCGCAAAGCAAATGTTCGGAATAGGGCCTAAACGGCTCGCCCAGCGCCTCCTTGATGATCAATCCCTTGAAGCCCGTGCAGTCCAGCACAAGTTCCACCGGCCAGTCGCCGTGTTCCTTCAGGGTGAGCGACTTGACGAAGCCACGCTCGTCCAGGTTCACCGCGGTCACATCGTCACGGACATGCTCGACCCCGGTATTGGTCGCGTACATCGTCATGTAATCGGCGAACAAGCCCGCATCCAGATGGTAGGCGTAGGGAAACAGACCGTCGTAATCCTTGCCCTCGGCCTGGCGCGGCGCCCGGCAGTCCTTGATCGCCTTGAGGCTGGGGAACATCGCGTCACCATAATCCTGGGGCCCGCCGGCGCGGCGGAGTTTCATGAAATGGTAGGTCGCATTGTGCCCGTAGAGGTAACCCGGGCGCGAGAACGGGTGCCAGAAGTCGATCGGGCCGCCGTCGGCGTTGTGGTTCCAGTTGGCGAACTTCACCGCACATTTGAACGAACCGTTGCATTGCTTGAGGAAGTCGCGCTCATCGAGATTGAGCTGGTTGAGCGTCAGATTCATCGAAATGGTGGTCGCCTCGCCAACGCCCACGGTCGGGATATTGGGCGATTCGATCACTGTGATGCGCACGTCCTCCTCCTCGCATCGGCGATTGAGCCCGGCATTGAGGATGCCGGCGGCAAGCCACCCCGCCGTGCCGCCGCCGACGATAGTGACATGTTGGACGCGATTGCTCATGTTGGGTTGCTCCCTTGACACCGATTGCGTTCGTCCGCGCGGCTATTGGTTAGCGAGGCGGGCGCTCCCTGTCAATCGACGCGGGGGTTCGTGTTCCCGCCGGCCCGGTTCGCCTGGGTCGGGGGCAAGGCGAACCATGCTATAGATAACCCATCGGGCCCCGCCCCGCGGGAACAATAAAACCTCCGGCCCAGGAACAGCACATATGGCGAACCTCGCCAACATCAGCGTCGTCCGGCGCACCCTCAGCGTGGCGGATTTCCGCAATTACACCGCGGGCAATTTCGCCTCGCAGTTGGGGATGTGGGTGCAGCGCATAGCCGTGCAGTGGCTGACCTGGGAACTGACTCACTCACCCACCTGGCTCGGCATCATCGCCTTTGCCGATTTCTTTCCCAACATCGTCATGGCGCCGCTGGCCGGCGCCCTGGCCGACCGGATGGACCGGCTCAAGGCGATCCGGCTCTATATGTGGATCTCCGGCGCCATTACCTCGGCCATGGCGGCTTTGGTCCTGGCGGGCCTGATGGACATCACCCTGCTGCTCATCCTGGTGCTCGCCAACGGCACGGCCATGGCCTTCAACTATCCGGTCCGGCTGTCGATCATCTATGCCCTGGTCGACCGCGAAACCCTCACCTCCGCCATCGGCATCAATGCGATCACCTTCAACATCGCGCGCATCGGCGGCCCGGCACTGGCGGGCTTCATCATCCTCTACTGGGGGGTCGGGCCCGCCTTCGTCTTCACCGCGGTTTCCGACGTCCTGTTCATCGCGGCGCTGCACGCCATCAGCCTGCGCGAGGACAGCAGGCCGAAGCGCGAACGGCGGCCGGCGCGCGATATTCCCGGCGAAATCCTCGAAGGCTTCCGCTATGCCCGCGCCCATCCCGGGATCGGTCCGCTGCTGATCATCCTGTTGGCAACGACCCTGTTCGCCCGGCCCTTCAACGACCTGTTCGCGGGTTTCGCCGACGATGTCTTCGGACGCGGCGCGGACGGGCTCGCCTGGCTCACCGGGATGCTGGGACTGGGTGCCTTCATCGGCAGCCTCTTCCTGGCCCAGCGCAGCGGCATGGAAGGCCTGACCAAGATGCTGGTGGCCTCCGTCCTGATCTTCGCCGTCGCCCTGATCGGCTTCACGGCCACCGATATTTTCTGGTTTGCCTGCTTGTGCACCGGCGTCGCCGGCCTGTCGGTGGTGATCGTAGGGGTCGCGGAACAGACGTTGCTGCAGGGCGCCGTCGACAGTGCCATGCGCGGGCGGATCCTCAGCCTCTATACCCTGATCGCCCGCGGGTTCCCGTCGATCGGCGCGTTGCTGATGGGGACGGCGGCGTCCTATGTCGGACTGCGCCTGCCGGTCTTCCTGGGCGCGCTGCTGTGCCTGGGGCTGTGGATCTGGGCACGCATTCGCCAGAAACGCATGGCCGCCATCCTGGAATCGCCGACCAAACGGGATTGAGCCTTAAGAGCCGGCGATCCAACCGCCGCCCAGCACCCGGGAGCCCGCGTAGAACACGCAGGCCTGCCCCGGCGCAACGCCGTATTCGGGCGCGGCGAAACGCACCGCTACGCCGTCGCGGCGCGGGATCGGCGCGATGGTTGCCGCCACCGGTTCCCGCATCGACCGCACCTTGACCTCGACCTCAATGCCGTCTGGACCGGGCCGCCCATCGCCCAGCCAATTCACGCCCCGCAGGGTGAGAGCCTCACGCGCAAGGCCCTGCTTCGGGCCGACAACCACCCTGCGACGCTCGGCATCGATGGCCAGCACGTAAAGCGGCTCCTCCTCCGCCCCCTTGCGTCCGCCGATACCCAGCCCCCGGCGCTGGCCGATGGTGTAATGGATCACGCCGCGATGGCGGCCCAGCACCCGACCCGTCTCATCGACGATGTCACCGGGTTCGGCAGCCCCGGGGCGAAGCTTCTCGATGACGCTGGCGTAATCACCGGACGGCACGAAACAGATATCCTGGCTATCGGGCTTGGCGGCGACGGGAAGGCCGAACCGCGCGGCCAGGGCCCGGGTCTCGTCCTTGCCGGCCAGGTGGCCGAGGGGAAAACGCAGCAATTCGAGCTGTTCGCGGGTGGTGGCGAACAGGAAATAGCTCTGGTCCTTGTCGAGGTCCCGGGCCCGGTGAAGCTCCGGCCCATGGGGGCCCATGGCGCGCCGCACGTAATGGCCGGTGGCCAGGCAATCGGCGCCGAGCTCCCGCGCCACGCCCATGAGATCGCGGAATTTGACGGTCTGGTTGCAGGTGACGCAAGGGATCGGCGTTTCACCGCGGAGATAGGCGTCGGCGAAAACCTCCATCACGTCCTCACGGAAGCGGCTCTCGTAATCCAGCACGTAATGGGGAATGCCGATCCGGGCCGCGACGTTGCGCGCATCGAGGATGTCCTGGCCGGCGCAGCAGGCGTTCTTGCGCCCCACGGCGGCGCCATGGTCGTAGAGCTGCAGGGTGACGCCGATCACCTCATAGCCGCGTTCGGCCAGCAACGCCGCCGTTGCCGACGAATCGACGCCGCCCGACATGGCCACGACGACCCGGGTGTCCGCGGGTGCCTTGCCGGGCACCAGCGGCGCGTCCGCCTCACCCGGCGGGGCCGTCTGCAGCGCGTCCGTCATCGGTCGTCATTCGTCCATCATGTTGTAGGTTTCCGCCGGCAGGGTCACGGTCATCCCGTCCAGTTCCTGGCTCATGATGATCTGGCAGCCCAGCCGCGAGGTCGCAGTCAACCCGAAAGCGAGGTCCAGCATGTCCTCCTCGTCCTCGGTAGCTTCGGCGAGACGCTCGAAATCCACCGGATCGACAATGACATGGCAGGTCGAACACGCGAGCGACCCCTCGCACGCGCCCTCGATGTCGATGTCGTTGGCGCGGGCAATCTCAAGCACGGATTGCCCGATCGGGGCTTCGACTTCCGCTCTCGAGCCATCCTTGTTGATGAAGGTCATTCTCGGCATGAGTTCCTGGTCCTTTGACTGATCCGATGATGGAGTGCGGCGTTGCGCGCCGTTCGGCGCGGGTTGCCGGATTATCCGGTAGCGGCGGGGTGTGGCTGGTCTTCGGTTGCGCGCCCCCGCAGCTCCGCCAATGCCGCGATGAAAGCGTCCACATCGGCGTCGGTGGTCCCGTAGCCGACGCTGATCCGGATCGCGGCCCCGGCGACGTCGGGGTCCAGGTTCATGGATGAAAGCACGTGGGAGGCCTCAACCTTTCCCGATGAGCAGGCCGAGCCCGCGCCCAGAGCCACGCCGGCAAGGTCGAAGGCGATCACCAGGGTTTCTGCAATGCGCCCGGGCAGCGCAAGACAGGACGTGTTGGCGAGTCTGGGAGCATCGGCACCGATCACGACCAGTTCCGGGGCCAGTGCCGCAGCCTCCCTCTCCAGCCGGTCGCGGAGCGCCCGCTGACGGGCGATCTCCTTGCCCTCCTCCAGTTCGCCAAGGGCGCACAGCGCCGCCGCTCCGAAGCCGGCAATGCCGGGCACGTTTTCCGTGCCGGCCCGCAGGCTGCGTTCCTGGCCGCCGCCCCGCACCAGGGGCGACAGCTCTAGCCCCGGC
>JAHEKA010000556.1 GCA_024638585.1 Rhodospirillales bacterium | reverse complement strand
GATCGCCGGCCGATCGGTTTCATTGTGATGGTCATGCCAGGACCAGCCCGGGGTCAGGACCAGGTCGTAGGGTTCCATCATCAGCGGTTCGCCGTCGACCACGGTGAACATCTCCGGCCCCCCCTGGATGACGAATCGCAGCGCCGTGATGGTATGGCGGTGGACCCAGGCGGTTTCGCCGGGGTGAATGATCTGGATCGAGGCGAGCAGGTTCTGGGTGGTGCCCCGGGGCAATCCCGGATTGGACATCACCAGGGTGCGCCGCGCGGTCTTGCTTTCCCCCATTGCATCCAGCGCCTTGTGCAGCAACGGCTCCATCTCCGCCCAGGGCCAGAGGTGCGGCATGGCGGCGGCCACGGGCTCGGCAGAGATGCCGTGCTCCGGGCTTTCCGTCACGTTCATCGCGCGCTGCGGATCACCCTGCCATTGGCCGCGCAGGTGGAACTTGGCGAGCTCTTCTTCCAGGACGCCAAGAGCGTCCTCGCCTCCGGTCATGACCTCTTATCCCGTCCGCTGGAATTTGCCACTACGCTTCCGGCCCCCCTCGGTGACCACAATCTTCGTTCCCGTTCTCGGGAGTGGCGGCGGACCGCCTAAACTCAGGATAGGCGATTGAAGCAAACAAATAAAAGGGTTTCGATAATCGAAAAGCCTTGAATCGCCTACCGCCTCGGGAAATCCTGGCGGCGCGGTGCCATAAGCGTTACCTATAGTCTTCTCGTTTTCCCAAACCCTCGGCGGCGTGGGGGGAGAATCCAGGGCCTGAAGACCGGTCCCTAGAGGCTTAGGCAAGACCGGCTGTCAAGGGAGGACATCGATGGCGTCGAGTAACGAAGAAGCGATGCGGATGGAGGCACTCGGCGATCTGCGCCGGTGCCTGGAGCTGTCGGAGGAGATCGACAATCTGGAAGTGGTGGAGGGGGCCGATCCGGATATGGAGATCGGCGCGCTCTATGAGCTCAGCCTGGAGAAGGAAGAGCCGCCGGTCATCGTCTTCGACAAGATCAAGGGCTATCCCGAAGGCTATCGGGTGGCCGTCAATGTGCGCTCCTCCCAGGTGTTTTCCACCGGCAAGAAGGGGCTGGAGCAGGTCGAGATCTACCGCAAGCACCGGCGCCAGCACCATGAGCCCATCGATCCCGTGACGGTGCCGACCGGTCCGGTGCTGGAGAACGTCCTGGAAGGGGCGGCGGTCGATACCCTTGCGTTCCCCGCGCCCAAATGGCACCAGGGCGACGGCGGGCAATACATCGGTACCGAATGCATGGTCATCACCAAGGACCCAGACACCGGCTGGGTCAATGCCGGCACCTATCGGGTGAAGGTGCATGACAAGACGACGTTGACGCCGTTTATCGAACCCGGGAAACACGGCGACGTGATCCGCCGCAAGTACTGGGCCCGGGGTGAGGCCTGTCCCATGGTGGTCTCCGTCGGCCAGGCTCCGGTGCTGGGCGCGGCGGCGGCCTCGACGGCGGCACCCCAGGTCTCCGAATTCGCGGTCGCCGGCGCGCGGTTGGGCCGTCCCATCGAGCTGGTCGAGGGCAAGCACACCGGCCTGCCGTTCCCAGCCGCGTCCGAGATCGTGTTCGAAGGCGTCATGCCGCCGCCCGATGAGATTGCGGTGGATGAGGGACCGTTCGGCGAATGGCCCGGATACTACGCGTCCAACTCCCGGCCCGAACCGGTCCTGCAGGTCCAGGCGGTCTATCATCGGGACGATCCGATCGTCGTCGGTGCGCCCCCGGTGCGCCCGACCCTGCCGGGTTTCTGGTTCGGCACCGCGGGCTCCGCCCATTTCCGCGCGGCTTCCTTATGGGATGAACTGGAGGCGGCCGGCGTGCCCGGCATCAAGGGGGTGTGGACGATGCCCGGCGGCGGGCCCCGGTTCATCCGCATCGTCGCGCTCGAACAACTGCACGCAGGTCACGCCAAGATGGCCGGCCTGGTGGCGGCGGGGGCGGGGTCTTCGGCCTATCTCGGGCGCATGGTTATCATCGTCGACGACGATATCGATATCACCAATCCGGCGGAGGTGATGTGGGCGATGGCGACCCGCTGGGATCCCAAGACCCAGACCGACATCATCGACGGCTGCTGGACCGGCTATATCGACCCCATGCTACAGCCCGAACGGCGCGTCGCCGGAGA
>JAHEKA010000088.1:4608-8284 GCA_024638585.1 Rhodospirillales bacterium | reverse complement strand
ACGCCAGGCTGGCGCCACGCTCCGGGCCAATATGTTGCGCGCCATGTGCCGTTGTGGCATCTTGCGCCTCCCGCGTGCCGCCGTAGCTCAGGGGTAGAGCGCGCCCTTGGTAAGGGCGAGGCCGAAAGTTCGATTCTTTCCGGCGGCACCATTTTCTTCACAAGGGAACAACCCAGGACGGACGGCCCCGGCCGGACCGGACGGTCTTGGCACGCGCCGGAGGAGCGCTCGGGATGCGGCGGCTCAGGGGCGTGGAATACTGACGATAATGAGAGCCAACGCGCCAACGCCGTGGGGCCGAAAAACAGGTCCCGCCTAGCCCTTCCATAGGTCCCGGAATTGGGTTGCCACCCATCGCTCGTAGGCGAGGGGCTTTTCCAGCAAGCCGGTTGCCACGCAGAATTCGTTCAATCCCGCCACGGCTTCCTGCGAGATCTCGGCGTCATAGAAAGGGGTGTCGCGCGCGACCAGTTCGGCAATGATCTCGGCTTCCTCTGGCGGGAACATTTCATTGCCGACTTTGGTCGCGAGGGTCGGATCCGCCTTGAGCGCCTTTTGCGTCTTAACGATGGCCCGCACCGCCCCCGCGGCGAGGTCGGGGTGCTCGTTGATGAATTCCTCTGACGCCGCCAATGCGGCAAAATTATAGTATCGGGCGCCGGGCGGACCGTCGCCGCGCCGCAGATCGAGATGCGGTTTCGCGACCCCCGCCCTGACCGCCATTTCAAGGCGCAAGCCGTTCCCCCAAAAAGCGTCGGCAATCCCTTGCTGCAAGGCGACCACCCCGACGTTGCCGCGAAACGTCTGCCCCTCTCCCGTCAAGGGATTATCGACGATCTTGATATCGTCGCGCTCAAGATCGATCCCCGCCTCCTTCAACATATGGCGAAGGCCTTTTCCCGGCGAACTTGGGGCCGACGCAATCCGCAGGCCCTTCAACGCTTCGATATCACCGCGCTTGGCGTCCAAATCCGCGCGGATCCCCATGAACCAGTAGGAATACTGCGCCAGAGCGCACAGCAGCCTCACGCCCTCCAGATTCGGGCACGAAAGCAGCGGATAGTAGGCTGCGCCGCCCACGAACTGCACGGTTCTGATATCGGGAGCCTCACCCCTCAGGGACCCTTCGACACGGTCCATCTCGAGCCCTTCTTCCTTGAAGAAGCCGAGACACACCGCGGCGGTCGCCACGAAATAAGACGGCGAGCCGAGATCCGCGACGAAGAGTTTGAACATGAGAATGCCTGTCTAGTTTGGTATGGGAGGAGCGCGGGCGCATCACCCCGATTTCAAGCGTTCCGACAACAAGAGCACCTCAACGAACAGATATCAGATCCCGCCCGCCGATGTATTTCCGTGTCGGACCAAAAAAGTTTCCATTTGGGAGATTTTCCCCCCGGCCCCCCGGCGTTTCGCCTTCAGCACCTTAGCCCAATTTCGCCTTCTGACCCAAAGCGGACATCAGGGCAATCGCCGGCGCGGCACCGAAGCGGGCCTCAACGCACCCGATAATTTCGCCCTGCGCCATGAAGACGCTTCTGCCGGAACATCTCTCCCACGCCAAGACCTCTCCTCAACCCTGGGCCATATAGGGGACAGACCGATTATCGAGCTGCAACCGCTATTAACGCGGTCGCTGCCGAATAGATGCCGTCGGGTTGTCGGTTGCGACGCAACCTGTCAGCCAGCGCACTCCGGACACGGACACGTTGGACGCGGTCCAGCGCATCGATATCAAAGCGCGTGCCCGTGCCGCGCGCCTGCCGCCAATATTCATCGGCCCCTGAATAAAGGAATGAGTGTGTCTCCATGCGCACGTCAATGTCGACGAAGTCCGCAGCCTCCAACAGTCTTGAAAGATCGGCGGGCTCGCTAATCCAGCCCGGGCGGATCGGTTTTTCTATGCCGAATTCGGAAAAAATCGCCTGTATTTCATGGTTTTGACCTTTTCTCCATGTCGAAACCCCCAGCCGCCCATCGGGCTTCAAGACACGCCTGAACTCCCCAAGCGCCTTTAATTGATCGGGGAAAAACATCAGCCCAAAGCCGCACAATACCCGGTCAAAAGTCGCATCGGGAAAGTCAAGGTCCTCTGCGTCCGAGACCTGAACCGTAGCGGCGAGTCCTCGCCGGCGCAGTTCGGCTGCGGTCGCACGAACCATTTCATCAGCCAGGTCCACGCCGATAACTTTTCCTGTCGGTCCCACCTGCTCCGCGGCGGGAAACAATACGGCCCCTCGGCCGGTGGCAACGTCGAGCACGCTTTGACCGGGCCGTATGTCGGCCGCTTCCAACAATCGGCGGCCGAAATAGGAAAAACAACCGGGGCCCGAATCGTAATCGGGCGCGAGCGTGTTGAACTTCGAACTTATCTGGGCTTTGCGCTCAGCAGCCGGATCGCTCATCGTCGTTTCCTCCATGCCGTAGCTCTCCGGCGATAACCGCAATTCATCCTGGCACCGACCGGTCGGCGCTATCCCTTATCCTTTAGCATTTTTGTTTGAGCAGGTTTTATCGCTATGTCCGCTTTTGGCTGGAAGCAGACTTCGGATTGATGCCGCGGTGAGGGCCGGTCGGTTTCGTCAACCCGATGCCCGCCGATGACCCAAAGCGGACGGATGCACTCTTCTGAATTCAATCGGGAGTGCAAAAAAGAGGGGCGCGGGCCGGAAGGAAACGGTCCCCGCCCACGCCTCTTATTCCACTGTCGGGATCAGGCTTTGATCCCTTTAACGATCATGAACGGGACGAAAGCGATAAGTGCGGCGCCTATCAGGGCGTAACTGAATCTGCCTGATCCTGACGCCTTCGCGCCGGGAGTTGTTTGTTCACTCCTTCCTTGATCCTTTTCGCAGGACCAAGTCTTGCGAAAGACCGGATTCGGACAGTTAGTCCATTTGCAGCCAGATCCGGTCCCGTGATTTACCAGGGACGAAGAAATCCCCGCGAGCGAGACTGATTTCGTCAGGCTCATTGCCACCGGCGAGCTTGCGTCTGATCTCCTCGATCTGGGCCACGCTTTCGTGCTGCGAAGCGATGGCGATCCGCCCGACCGGTCCGCCCAACAGAACTTGCAGTTGGGGGTCAACACCGAAGGTTTCGTTCAACCATTTATTCCTGGTTTGGACCCACTGCATCGCTTCCTTGTACTTACCCGGCGTCATCAGCCCACTTCTTACGAATGTGACAGCCATTGCAAATCCTCCTCTGTGTCTTGTTATCGATGAATTACCAACCACCGCGCCGTTGCGGTCATCGTTCTTGGATCATGTATAGGACTACAAAAGCGCAATTCCGCGGTCGCTTCGACCGATCAGAATGCTTTGGTGGCTATTCGATTATCGATGACGCAGAGGAGAAGGGCATTGATCCAGGTCAAGGCCGTGGGGTTTTTGTCGCACCAGTTGACGCCGGAGGCCTTCTGAAAATCGCCAATCTCCGCTTTCGGCCAGAAGCGGACATGAGACCAACGCTCCATCGTGGAACCTCGCACAACGCGTTAGGCGCAACCGTCGAGGGGCCGCGGCGACTGCCGGGCGTTGCGCAGGAACCCGGTGACACGCGCACATTAGCGGCGCCGATAAATCATCCCCACCGGGCAACCCCGCGTCGGTGTCTCACCGCTTTGACGTTATGTCTTGTAGGACGGGTCGATGCGGTCGAGCTTGCGCCGGAG
>JAHEKA010000088.1:0-4598 GCA_024638585.1 Rhodospirillales bacterium | reverse complement strand
AGGAGAAGGGCATTGATCCAGGTCAAGGCCGTGGGGTTTTTGTCGCACCAGTTGACGCCGGATCGCTTTTGAAAACCCCTTTTGTCCGCTTTCGGCTAAAAGCGGACATGAGGCCAACGCTCCATCGTGGAACCGCGCTCAGCGCGAAAGGCGCAGCCGTCCAGGGGGCCGCGGCGGCTGCCGGGCGTTGCGCAGGAACCCGCCGACATGCGGGCAGACACGCGCACATTAGCGGCGCCGATAAATCATCCCCACCGGGCAACCCCGCGTCGGTGTCTCACCGCTTTGACGTTATGTCTTGTAGGACGGGTCGATGCGGTCGAGCTTGCGCCGGAGGCCGGGCCATTCGTGCAGACCGATGGTGCGGTAGCCTTCATCGGAATTGTTGAAGCGGTTTCGCGCCATGCTTTCCTCCATCACCTCCTTGGGGATGGGGAGCAGCTCCGCCCCGCACTGCTGAAAGGCGATCTGCATGCGACAGGCGCGCTCGGCCCGATACATCCACATGAACGCCTCGCCCACGGTGCGCCCCACGGTCAGAAGCCCGTGGTTGCGCAGGATCAGGATGTTCATGTCGGCGAGGTCGCGGGCGATGCGTTCGCGCTCGCTCAGGTCCATGGCGATGCCTTCATAGTCGTGATAGGCGACCTGATCCAGCACCGCGAGGGTGTGCTGGTTCATCGGCAGCATCCCGTCCTTCTGGCTGGCCACGGCACAGCCCGCATAGGTGTGGGTATGGATGGCCCAGAGCGCATTCTCCCGGGACATGTGCACGGCGCTGTGGAAGGTGAATCCGGCAGGATTGATCTGGTATTCGGTCTCGCTCAGGATATTGCCCTCGCGATCGACCTTGACCAGGCTCGAGGCCGTCATCTCCTCGAACAGCATGCCGAAGGGATTGATCAGGAACTCGTCTTCGGTATCGGGCACCCTCGCCGACAGGTGCGTCGAGTAGAGATCCGACCAGCCGTAGAGATCGACCAGCCGGTAGGCGGCGGCAAGGTCCACCCGGGTCTGCCATTCCGCCTCGCTGATATCCGCTGCTCTTTGGGTTGCCATGTTCCCCTCCCCACTGCCCAAGCGCTTCCGCCGCGACACCCGTTAAACATACGCCCCTTCGCCGGCCCGGCCAAGGGGCCGCCGCCCGCCCCTTGCGAACGCCTGCGCCCTCGGCTTAGATGGGGGAGACGACAGGCATCCGGGGGACAATAAGGTGAGCAGCGACAACGACGACCAGAAGGGCGGCGGTTTCAAGAACATTATCCTCGGCATTGCCGCGGGCGCCGCCGGCATCATCGCCATCAAGCTGCTGATCAAGTGGGTCAACGGCGAGATTTAGGCGCACGGCCCCTTGTTGTGCCCCCGTGGCGCCGATGGAGGCCCCACGGGCCGGAACGGACGGACACCCGCCCGCCCGGGACCCTTGGATGCTATTTCTTCTTCCGCTTCTTCTTGCCCCTGCACTTCTTTGAGACCTTGGGGTTGCAGCGCCCCTTGCGCGCCCTGAAGGCCGCCTCGGCGCGGGCCACCACGTCCTTGGGCGTCGCGTAGATCTCACGCATGACCCGGGCGACGGTGTCGCCGTCGGACGGGTCGAGCTCAAGGCGCAGCTTCTTGGCGGCTGCCTTGAATTTCGCATCCTTGACGGTCGCATCGAAGGCGGCACGCCATTCCTTGACCCGATCCTGGCCGGTCCCCGGCGGCAGGGCGAAGGCGTTGGAAACCGCGAGCGGCTGGTACATGAAACGCAGCAGCGCCTTGTCCTTTTCCGAAATTGCAAGGTCATAGGCCCGCGGCACGCCTTTCAGCGCCGGATGGGGCTTGGGCCCGATCTGCACCAGGAAACGGACGTATTTCTTCTCGATCCAATCGGAATGTACGGCATTGAGGGAAGCGTAGCTGGCACAGCGCCCGGCGGTTTCGCCGCGCTCGATGGCGAGATAAGTCCCGCCCGACCCGCGATAACCGGTCACCGGGATAAAGCGGGTGCCGATGGCCGCGTTCAGCGCCAAGGGGGTCTTGGAGGTGCCCGACCGCGCACCGGTCGCCGCCATCTTGACCACCTTGTCCCGCGCGTCCTGGATCGTCTTGATGCCGCTGTCGGACCGCACGTAGCAGCTCTGGATATTGCTCTGCAGGCTGCCGATCCAGATCAGCTTCAGCATGTCGTAGTTATACTTCCGCTTGGGCCGCAACAGCGGATCGGTGATCGGCCCCTGGGCGAAGGTCGCGAATTCGGTGCCGTCCTTCTTGGCCCGGTTATAGATCGTCGTTACCGCCCCCATGCCGCCGGCGCCGGGAAGGTTGCGGGCCACGAAATCCGGCTTCCCCGGCAGGTAGCCCATGATGTGCTTCGCCAGCGTCCGGCCGTAGATATTGACGCCGCCCGACACGCCGCCGCCGATCCACAAGGTCACGGTCTTATTCTTGAAGAAATCGGCCGCGCCGGCCGGTGCGGCGGCTGTAGCGGCCGCCACGCAAGCCAAGGCCAGTGCGGCTTTCTTGAAACCAGTACCCATGATCTTCTCCCTTCTTGTCATCACGCGATTAATTGACCGGCCCGGCGCGTGGCCCCCTACATGGAGGGCACAAGGTCGCGCAGAACCGGGAACATGTCGCCCACCACCGTCGCCGGCCAGGGGAGCAAAAGGACCCTTTCGAACAGCACGTAACAGAACGCCGTCATGCCGACCGACGACAGTGCCACCAGGCGCCACGGCTCGCGCCCCTCAAGGCGCATGTAAAGCACGACGAACACGAACACCGTCGGGATCACCCCGATCACCGCCATCGATCCTATGAAGCCCAGCAGCCAGCCGAAGAACACCGCCGCACGCTGGAGCATCGTCTCGCGCGGCAGGTCGCCGTCATCGGCGCCGGTATCGAAATGCATCGACCGGCCGGCCGCGGGCCCGCCGGCTTGCGCCGGGGCGATCTCATCGCGGAAGGTGTGGTTGATGAAACTCAGGGTGGCGATGCCCAGAGCCGTGTAGGCGACGATCAACGGCGCGATGGTCGAAAGCGGCTCCCACTCCCGGGTGAAATAGATGGCGGTGACAAGAAAGGCCCCGAAGGCGACATAGGCCACGGTATGGATGTCGAAGCGTGGCCGCCTGACATTGCCGAGCAGCGCGCCGATGCCCTGCGACGCGCGGATTTCCCGGACGAAGGGGCCGAGGATGCCGATGATCGAAATCCCAAACAGGAAGATCACCCCAGGGCGCCACAGCCAGGAATACCCGAACAGATCGATCGACACGAACATGTAGCGTTCGACGATGTCGCCCAGCACGACACCGAGGATGAGCGGCGGGCGCGGCCATTTCAGCCGCTTCATGATCCAGCCCAACAGGCCGAAGGCGAACACGGCATAGATATCGCCCCATTTGCGCGATCCCTGGAAGGCGGCGATGAAGACGATGGACAGGATCAACGGCATCAGCACCGAGAAACGGACGAGTGCGATCTTTGCGAACTGGTCGGAGAAGGCGAAGCAGATGCCGGCCCCCAGAATATTGGCGAGCGCCACCGACCAGACCATGGAATAGGTGAGATCGAGATGCTTGGTCAGCATCTCCGGCCCCGGCTGCAGGCCATGGATCAGGAAAGCGCCCAAAAGGATCGCCATTCCGGCGGAACCGGGAACGCCGAAGGCCACCGTCGGCACCAGGGCGCCGCCTTCCTTGGCGTTGTTGGCGCCTTCCGAAGACAGCACGCCGCGGATATCGCCGGTCCCGAAGGTTTCCTGACCGCCTTTTTCGGACCGCGCGCCATAGCCGTAGGCGATCCAGTCAACCACCGGGCCGCCGAGCCCCGGCACCGCGCCCAGTGCCGCGCCCATCCACGCCACCCGCAGCACCAGCCACCAGTGGCGGAAGGTATCGCGCACGCCTTCCATCTGGCCCCGGCGGGTTTCCACATGGGAGCCCGAGGCGATGGAGCGCCGCTGGATCGCCATGTCGGCCAGTTCCGGCAAGGCGAACAGGCCCAACGAGATCGGCACCAGGGGGAACCCCTCGAACAGATAGATCGTGTCGAACGACCAGCGTTGGGTGCCGGTCTGGGGATCGGTGCCGACGAAGGAGATCAGAAGCCCCAGCGCCGCGGCGCACAGTCCGCGCAACGGCGACGAGCCCGAAAGCACCGCCACCATGGACAGGCCGAACACCGCAAGTCCCAGCATCTCGGGCGAGCCGAAGGACAGCATCAAGGGCCGCAGGATGGGAATGCTGACACCCAAGAGCAACGCCCCGAACAGGCCGCCCAGCAGTGATGCCGTGTAGGCCGCACCGAACGCCCGGCCGGCCTGTCCCTGGCGCGCCAGGGGATGGCCGTCGAGGATGGTCGCCGCCGATCCCGAAGTGCCGGGAACGCCGAACAGGACCGCCGGGATGGTATCAGACGTGGTGGTGACCGAGCCCATGCCCAGCAGCAGGGCGAAGGCCGAATACGGATCCATGCCGAAGGTGAAGGGCAACAGGATGGCGAGGCCGACGATGCCACCGAGCCCGGGGATCACGCCCAGTACCAGCCCGATAATGACGCCAAGGAACAGGAATCCCAGGCGCACGGGATCCATCATGATCAGCAGCGCCTGC
>JAHEKA010000555.1 GCA_024638585.1 Rhodospirillales bacterium | reverse complement strand
CCCGTCGCCGAGACCCGATAAGAACCACCCAAAAAGGGAGAGAAACAATGGCCGATCACGTACATTTTCCATACCGCTCCCAGAGCCATCTTCCGTTGCTCCATGTGGTTTCGGAATCGGGGTCGTGGGAGAAGCAGGGGCTTGAGGTCGATTACAAGTACAAGATCAGCGCCACCGACGCCCATTTGGAGGTGCCGACGGAAGAGGTCGAATTCGTCGGCGGCAACCATGTCTCCACCTACGCCCACCGGGCGCGGGGCGACACCTGGGTGTATCTCGGCCAGACGCTGAATGCGACCAACGGCCGTCTTGTGGTGCGTCCGGAATCCGGGATCCGCGGCGTTCCCGACCTGCGTAACAAGAAGATCGGCACCCGCGGCATGCACCCCGGTCTGAACGACTGGCTTTACCTCAAGCAGCGCGGCCTCGATGTCGACCGCGACGATATCGAGATGATCGCCCAGGTGGTGACATCGGGGTCCAGCATCGATCCCGATGCGGGCGCCCAGGTGGATGACGGGCCAATCTGGCACTGGGTGCGCGACGGCAAGGTCGACGCGGCGTTCATCACGCCGCCGGGTTGCGTCTTCGCCGAGCGGGCGGGCCTCAAGGTGATCGATGTCGACCCCTTGCCGATGATCTGGTTCACGACGATTTCCACGTCCTCCACCTTCATCAAAAAGCATCCCGATATCGTCGAGCGATTCCTCAAGGGGATCATCGAGGGGGTGCACTATTTCAAGACCCACCCGGACGAGGCCACCAAGATCATCCAGGAGCTTTACGACAACGAAGGGGCGCTCGACGACGAGGCGGCGGCCTTCCTTTACAACGACATCAACCGCCTGCTGGAGCCCAAGCTCTATCCCACCATGCAGGCGATCTCCAACGTCTACGAGGAGGCCATCCGCCAGGACAAGGACGCTACCAAGGTGAACCCGATGGCGCTGTGGGACCTGCATCACATCCGCCAGATCGACGATTCCGGTTTCGTGGACGATCTCTACGGCCCGTCCAACGACTGAGCGACGGGTGGACTCTCCGATCGCGGGAAGACAACAATCCAGACAACAGGGAAGGACCTATAAAATGGGCAAGAATCATGGAATGCACTGGTCGGTCCTGGCGCTGCCTTTGGCGTTGGCGCTTGGAGGGGGGGATGCCGCGGCCCAATCGGCGGCAGATTTCTACAAAAATTCCAAGGTCCGCATGATGGTGGGCGCATCGCCGGGCGGCGGCTACGACACCTCGGCGCGAATGTTGGCGCGCTTCTTGGCGGGCCATATTCCGGGCAAGCCCAGGATCATCGTCCAGAATCGGCCGGGCGCATCAAGCCGAGTCGCCGCCAACTGGCTCTACAACGCGGGCCCGCGGGACGGTTCGGTCCTCGGCGCGTTCTCCCAGACCCTGCCGCTCGCCCAGGCACTTGGCCAGCGCAAGGTGAAATACGACGCCGACAAGTTCCACTATATCGGCACGCCGATCCAGCCGGTCAGCACGATGATCGCCTGGCACAATGCGGGCATCACCTCCCTGCTTCAGGGCCGGGACAAGCAGTACATCGTCGGTGCCACCAGTTCCACCGGCGCCAACTTCCTATATCCCGCGGTGTCCAATCACCTGTTCGGAACCAAGTTCAAGATCGTCATCGGCTACAAGGGCGGCTCCCAGGTCGATCTGGCGCTGGAACGGGGAGAGGTCGCCATCCGCGGCAGCGCCACCTGGTCCCATATCAAGGGCAGCAAGAAGGATTGGTACGACAACAAGAAGGTCATCCCGCTGGTGCAGAACAGCCTGCGCAAGCATCCCGATCTCCCCAACGTCCCGCGCTTCATCGACCTTGCGAAGACCAAGGAGCAGAAGGCGGTCCTGACCCTGCTGGGCCAGGTCGCGGCGATCGGCCGGCCGCTTCTGACCAATCGGGGTGTCCCCGCCGACCGCGTCGCGGCGCTGAGAAAGGCGTTCGACGACACCATGAAGGACCCAGGTTTTCTCGCCGCCGCGAACAAGATCAACGTCGAGGTCCGGGCGGTTCCGGGGCTGGAGGTCCAGGCATTGGTGCGAAGCGTATTGGCCACGCCCAAGGATATCCTCGAACTGACCAATGCCTCGCTCAAGCGCAAGGCGGTCAAGTGCACGAAATTCACCAAGGCCAAATACTGCCGCACGAAA
>JAHEKA010000087.1 GCA_024638585.1 Rhodospirillales bacterium | reverse complement strand
CCCGACCTGGCTGACGAGTCGCTGGCCGATATCGCCGCCCTGGCGCGCGCCGGCGAGATGGACGGGCTGATCATTGCCAATACCACCATCGATCGGCCCGAGAGCCTCACCTCCCGCGACCGGAACGAGGCGGGGGGCCTAAGCGGCCGGCCCCTGTTTGCGCCCTCCACCGAGGTTCTTGCCCAGTGCTGGCGGGAGACCGGCGGCACGGTCCCCCTGGTCGGGGTTGGCGGCGTCGGCTCGGCCGAGGATGCCTATGCCAAGATCCGGGCCGGTGCGTCCCTGGTCGGCGTTTACAGCTGTTTGGTGTTCGAAGGCCCGGTCCTGGTCCCGCGCATCGTGGAAGGGTTGCTTTCGCTCATGCGCGCCGACGGGTTCGAGCGGATCACGCAAGCCATCGGCGCCGATCACCGCTGAAAAGCCGGCCGCTTCTGCGCCCGCGCCATTGGAGGCTGGCGGGCCCTATTGAAGTTTCACCAGGCGACAAGGTCGCGCATTAACCTGATGTCCGCTTCTAGCCAAAAGCGGACATCGGCCTACGCTCCTTCATCCCGCTTGACGTCGATGGGCGATCGGCCTTGGGGCCACCAGGCCTTCGCTTCGCGCTGAATTGACGACGTCATCCCTGTTGCATACCCGGATAATCAAGCCGCCGAGGATCGCGCTGCCGACATTCAGCACCACCGCCACGGATCGATTGCCCCTCAGAAGTCTTAAGCCACCCCAATGCTTTGGGCAGATTGCGGGCTCTATGGTGTTCTCCCGGGCGTGTTGCGCGCAACCCGAAGCACCGCCCACGATCCCTTGGGCGGCATTTCTTGCCAAGTTCAGGCGGGTGGCGCGCTAGGCCCGGGCGGCTACCACTTCTCGGGAAGCGGATTGTCGCGCGCGTCTTCCAGCGAGCCGACCCGGTGGAACTGGTCTTCGGGGCGCAGCCGTCCCGTTTCATCGATTTGGTCCATGCTGCAATACAGCTCGAACTCGTAGCCGTCCGGATCGCAGAAATGCAGGGAGGTGTTGCAGCCTGCGCCCTTGCGGCCGTGGAAGACCACCGGGATGTTATTGCGTTCAAGATAGTCGCGCGCCCGGAAAAGGACATCGATATCGTCGACCTCGAAGGCGAGGTGCTGCATGCGCAAGCCCTCTTCGCTGCTCGGCCGCGCCTTGGCTTTGCCCGGGGTCAGGCCGATGGCGTGGTGATCGGCGCCGCAGCGGAAGAACACCATGCCGTGCTCGTTGCGGTCGGTCTCGATGAATCCCATCACCTCGCGCCAGAACCTGACGGTGCGTTCCACATCGGTCACCTCGTAGACGAAGTGGCCAAGCTTGTTGACGCGGATGGGCGTTTCGCCGCTGTAGGTTTCGGGGTGGCTGTGGGCAGCTTTGGCGCGCTGCTTATCTACCGCGCTGGTCGTTCCGTCCATTGATTGCTCCTTTAGCTTTCTCGATTGTCGCCAAATTTCCCTATTGTTTACCCGCTTCGGGTTTCGATCAAGGCCGACGCGTGATCCCGGCGTCGGAGCGAGGGTCATCTTGCCCGGCAGCGGGCCGGCTTCGATCAGCTTGTGGAAGGGTGGACACCGCCTGAGTCCCCAATCTGATGTCCGCTTTCAGCCTAAAGGGGTTAATGAAAGTAGCGAGCCGACCAGTTGCTCGGTGTCCAACCCGCTCAATCCCTATATTGCGTTGTTCAAACGCCGAAAGTGAAGCGGCTGCCCACATTGGTGGTCACCAGCTTGTCGGGTAAGCGTCTTCGCATTGCTTCGATAAACGCGGAGCCGGTGCAATGCATCGGTACCACCACGTCCGGATTGAGTGTCTCCAACTCGTCGATGGTGTGAGTGATGTAATCGGGTTTTGCGGTGCCCAGGTGGAAACCACCGATCACGGCGTGAAGCCTGTCGACATTGGTGACGGCCATCGCCGTCCTCGTCGAATTGATGATTCCTGTGTGTCCGCAGGACGAAATGACGACCAAGCCCCGACCCTTAACAATATAGCAGGTCGCATGTTCTTCGGGGTGTTCGTCCTTGACCAGTTTGCCGTGGCGCTCCTCTTCGGTGAAGTGATCCTCCGAAGCGACCATCGAACCGCCGGAAACCTCCTCGAAGGTGCTTCGTTCGATATAGCCGGTGGTAAACGCGCCCTCGTGTGCGTACGGCGTCTCACAAGCCAGCGGCTGGACGTTCTGCGCTGTCAGTGCGGTCCTGTCCAAGGCACCCCAGGACACCCATTCTTTCCCCGCCGCGTCTTTGGTCCAGCGCTCGCGGAATATGCCCTCGCCGCCAATGATGAACGGCATCGCGTCCGGCATTTGGTGCCGATAGCGGGTCACGAAGCCTTCCATCCCGCCGTAATGGTCGCGATGGGCGTGGCTCAGGATGAGCCCGTTCAGCCGGCCGGGGTCGATGTCCAGAAGATCGAAATTGCGGTTGAGAATGTCAGGCGTGTAACCGAAATCCAGCAGATACTGTGCCGTTGCGCCATTGGTGATCGATTCAAGATGCAGCGACAGTCCCCATTCGCATGCAAGTGTGGTCATCTGCCGTCCCTGGATCTTGCCGACATGTTCGATTTTGACGAAGGGATGCGTCATCGCGGGAAGAAAGCGTTCATAGGCCGAATCCACGACGACCCGGACTGACAGCTGGTCGACCACGGGGGCCTGAAAGGGTGCTTGGCTTTTCAGCGTCGAGCTCATCTTCCCTGGTTTTCCTCCGATACCTGGCTGCGCCGGAAGCATTAGACGCCGCTGATACCTTGTTGAAGGGGTGTTTTCAAACCATACAAGGTTTGAGCCCGAAACTGTAATGTCCGCTTTGGGTCAGAAGCGATCATGAAGTTAACGCCGCCAACCCCGCATAAACCGCCTTGCACCTGTCCGCCGACATGGGCGCGTTCCTGGCACAGTCCTCGGTGATGGCGTTGAGGATGTCGGGCATGGCCTTATAGGGGCCGAACCTATCCGCCAGGGTGCCGCGTCCATAACGCCCCTCCCGCCAGCATTGGCCACATCGGACGACGATGGTGTCGGTGGGATAGGTGCGCGGCGTGAGAAAGCCGGTCATCGAAAGTTGGTGGTTGACTAATTGTCACTGGCCGACCAAAGGAAGCCGCTCTATTCAATACGTGCTATCCGCTCTGGGGGAATTTGGTCAAATCCAACGGGCTCAATGGCGCGCGAAGATCCGCCTCTCAGTAGCGGAAAACAAGACGACCTGGTAAGGGTCTTTGCGCCCTCCCTGCTCCATGCCCGGCGAACCGATCGGCATGCCGGGAACCGCGAGACCGATTGCAGCTGGGCGTTCCAACAGCAATCTGGAAACATCCCCAGCCGGCACATGCCCTTCGATGACGTAACCTTCTATGATGCCGGTATGACAGGACTGCAGATCACGTGCGATGCCAAACTTTGACTTGATCGGGTCAAGGTCCTCCAAATTGGTCACATCCACCTTGAAACCCGCATCGCGCATATGGACTACCCAGCTGCCGCAGCAGCCGCAGTAAGGAGACTTGTAGACCTCTAATACAGGCGTGGCTGCATGTGCCTTCAGCATGAAGTGCCCGCCGAAAGATGTTAAGGCGCCAAGCGACGCAAGACTGATGAATGAACGGCGGGACAGGTTGGTCATCGCGTTTCTCCAAGACTTCAGTTCATGATCAGTATAAGAGCAATCCTTCCCAGAGCCTAGCGCGCCTCCTGCATAAGAAAAGCCGCCCATCCGGCCGGCTGAGGCCAATTGCATTGTGCGGCATGCCCGTCCGAGTCACACTCGATGGCATGGATGGCTTCGGCTTGGCAGACCCCGACGATTCCCTGCCGGGCTGCCCACCGAGCGGTATCGAAGCAGGCCTGATCGCAAGGGGGGCCACAAGTGGAATCCCGTAGGGGGGTCGTTATGGGCGGCTTTCTGCGTAGCATGGCCGAACTTTGCGGCGTGGTCTTTCTTCGGTTCCGCCCGATTCCGCGTTTGTGGTGCGTATGGCTCGTCGGCGTCAACGCCACCTGTCTGTATTTCATCACCCATATCGAGGCGCAGGTCGTGCTCGCAGTGTCTGGGATTGCGGTTACGGGTCTGACGCTGATCTATCAACGCATCGGATTCACACGCGTCCTAGGCTCAATCCACGTCCTGTGGGTCCCCATGTTCGCGTGGATGGCGACGCGTATCGACGCCATCATGAGTGAACCGGCCTTGGCCAACTGGCTCCTCCTGCTGTTCGTCACGAACATGATCTCGCTCGTGGTGGACACAATCGACACCGTTCGCTTCCTACGCGGCGAGCGGGCGCCCCACTACCGCTGGTGACCTGCCGCCGGTGACCTGCCCTCATTAGCCGGATTGAGACGCCGCGTTGGAGAATCGACATTGCAAAACCTGTGCCATGTTGCGGCGCTTGGCGTCGGAGACGACCATATCCAACGCCTGAAAAATGGGTTGGATTGACCATCAGAATTGCCGATGTCCGCCTTGGATCATTGGCGGGCATTCAATCAACGCCGATTTAGAATCAGAAGGGCTCACCAGGCCCCCGTCCATTGAAGACCAGGATCAGCCGATCGCGGGCTCCCGCGCTCATCATCCGTTAACCATATTTCAAGCCTTTTTGAGCATGTTTTCCCGGTTCATCGCGCGCAAGCGAAAGGGCCGAACCATCCGAATCCTGAAGCACATCCTGCTCGCCTCCTGTTACGCCTTGCTGGCCATTGCCGTCGGCCTGGTGTTGCCGGAGTTGGTGCCCGCCATGGCGCCTCCCGCAAGCTGGCTGGCCGGCGGGGTAGTGTTCGTGGGCGGCCTCGTGGTCCATGAATCCCATGTCCGGTACGAACAGAACGCCGAGGCGCTGGGCCATGTCCTGATCCTGGGCAGCGATGCCGAAGAACTGCGCGGCGAAATCGACACCCTGCGCCGGGTCATCGCGGAAATCGGCGAAAATCTCCAGGCCATCGAGGAAGGCGGCACCAAACGCGACAATGCCGAGCTCGACCGCGTGGTATCCGAGGTCCGGGTCCTGCAGAACCTGATCGAGCAGCTCTCCACCTCCCGTTCCAAACAGGCCAGGCCGGCAGAAACCGAAACCGGTCCGGCGCGGGCGGACGAGAAAGCCCAGGCCCCGGCCCGGGACGCGCCCGATCAGGCGGCACAAGCGGCGGACGGGCTCGACGAGGGCGAAGTCCTCGATATCGTGCGCGAAGGCCTGCGCAAGGAACGGGTTGATCTCTATCTGCAGCCGATCGTCGGCCTGCCCCAGCGCAAGCCGGTTTTCTATGAATGTTTCTCCCGCATCCGGGCCGCCGACGGGACCGTCATCAGTCCCGACCACTACATGGAGATCGCCAAGCAGGAAGGCCTGATCGGCGCCATCGACAACATGCTGCTGTTCCGCTGCGTCCAGCTGGTGCGCCGGCTTCAGGACCGCCGGCCCAATGTGGGATTCTTCTGCAACATCTCCGCCAATACCTTGCAGGATCGGGACTTCTTCTCCGATTTCGTGGAGTTCATGGGCGCCCATCAGGAGCTTGCCAAGAACATCATCTTCGAATTCTCCCAGGACGACCTGGAGACCCACCGCCGGGAGATCGGCGAATACGCCACCAGGCTAGGGCCCATCGGGTTCCACTTCTCCCTCGACCAGGTGGAAGATCTGCAGGCCCTCAACCTGGAGGTCCTCTCGGCCCTGGGTTTCCGCTTCATCAAGATCGATTCCGACGTGCTGTTGAAATTCGCTGCCGCCGAGGAACAGGCCATGGCCGGTGCGGACGCTGCCGGCGGTGCCGGCGGGGACGACCTGGCATTGGCCGCAGACACCGTTGTGGGGGTCGATGTCGGCGCCCTGAAGCGGGCCATGGATAGCCACGATATCGACCTGATCGTCAGCAAGTTCGAGCAGGAACAGAACCTGGTGGAGCTTTTGGACTTCCGTATCGATTTCGGCCAGGGATTCCTGTTCGGCGAACCCCGCCTGTCCAAGATGAACTGACCGGCCCTACCGGCCGCCCCCATCCCCCTTCACATCCGCGCGCCTCCGTGGCACAAGGTGCCCGCATCTTGTTCATCAGCCGCGAGCCAATTCATGTCCTCTTCCTCCCCGCCGGACCGGGAAATTCGCATCCTCACTGGTTTGGCTGCGTTCCTGGAACCCTATGACGGTCTGATCCTCGACCTTTGGGGGGTGATTCACGACGGCCGGCATCCCTATCCCGGGGTCACGGACACGTTGGCCCGGATCAAGGCGAGCGGCCGCAAGGTGGTGATGCTCTCCAATGCGCCTCGGAGGTCGAGCGCGGTGATCGAAGGGATGACCCAGATCGGCATCGACCGGGACCTTTATGACGACGTGCTGTCGTCGGGCGAACTGGCCTGGCGCGCGCTCGATCAGAGAACCTTGCCCTGGGCCGTGGCGCTGGGTCGGCGCTGCCTGCATATCGGCCCGGCCCGGGATGACGGGCTGCTGGACGGTCTCGGACTCACCACGGTCGACAGCCCGGAGGAGGGCGCCTTCATCCTCAATACCGGCCCCTGGGAGGATGGCGAGACGGTGGCCGATTACGAGCCGCTGCTGGGTGAGGCCGCCGCCTGTGCCATGCCCATGGTCTGCGCCAACCCCGATATCGAGGTGATCCGCGCGGGGAACCGCATCATCTGCGCCGGAGCGCTGGCCTTGCGCTATGGGGAGCTCGGCGGCGCGGTGCATCAGTTCGGCAAGCCCCACGCGGAAACTTATCAGGCCTGCCTGGAGTTGATGGGAATCCCTGATCCCGCCCGATTGGTCGCGATCGGTGATTCGCTTGCCACCGACATCCGCGGCGCCGCCGGGGCGGGCATCGATTCGGTGCTGGTCACCTCCGGCATTCATGGCGCCGAGCTGGGCCTTGCCTATGGCGAGACTCCGACCGGGGAGCGCCTGGAAGAAGCCTGCGCCGCGGCCGGGACCTTCCCGCGCGCCGCCATCGCCGCCTTTGTCTGGTAAGGGTTCTGCTGGACGGATCAGGCCGCTGCCGATAGTGTTTTAGGCCAAGGGCGAGGGCAGAAAGCGCCCGGAAAAGAAACCAGGGAGCCACCACGGGAAACAATGAGCGCGCGGCCGACCCGTTTCCGGTCCTGGCGCATAGCCGGCGTGATCGTGAGCATCGCCTGGCTCGCCGCCGTGGCCTATTACGTCAACACTCACATCGGCTGGTCCAATCTGGCCTATCTGCTTCCCCATGAGCTGGGGGCCTTCGTGCTGGGAGTTGTGGTGCCGCCGGCGGCGCTGATCCTGGGCCTTGCCTATGTGACAACCCGTGCCGAGATGGAAGAGGCGGCCCGGGCGCTCGAGGCGCGCCTGGATCTCCTGATCTATCCGCCAACCGATGCGCGCCTGGAGGTCGAGGCCGTGGCCCAGGCGCTTGAACACCACGCCGAGACCTTGGCCGATGCCAGCGAGGCGGCGGCCAACCGGGCGGAGAGCCGCATTCGCCAGGCCGCCCGTGAGATCGAGGCGCGCATCAATGAGGCCGGGCTGGCGGTGGACGGCGCCGCCGAGACCGCGGCCCGCCGGATGGAGACCATGGCCGGGATTCTGAAGGCCCATGGCACGGAACTGGATGCGGCATCGTCACGGGCTGAGAAAATCAACGAGGCGATCGACCGCCAGGCGCGGGCGCTTGGCGAGGCCGCGACCCAGGCGAATGAGGCGGCGGAGGCGGTCCGCCGCACCACGCTTGATGTGGTGCGCGAAGGATTCCTGCGCGATTCCAAGCAGGTGGTGGATGAACTTGGGGCGCTTGGCGTTGACGTCACGCGGCTGATCGAACGTCCGGTTCCGGAAAAGCTATGGCGCCAGTTCTCCCGCGGTGACAAGAACGTGTTCCTGCGCTCGCTGCTCGGCAACGGCGAGGCACGGCGGATTCAGGACCAGATCCGCATCCATTACGACGCCGATCCGGAGTTTCGGAAATGCGCCGACCGCTACCTCGATTCCTTTGCTGAGCTCTTGGAGCAGGCCGACCGCTCGGACCCGGGCAACCTGCTCAGCTCCGCCTTCGTGACCTCCGATGTCGGCAAGGTCTATGTCTTGTTGTCGCGCGCCGTCGGCCGCATGAATTGACCTGGTCCGCACAACCCGTAAAACTGATTCCCTGACCTGACCGGCCGCGCCGGTCCATCTTTCAAGGGGATCGCCATGTCTCTTGCCTCGGAAACCACCTCTCTGTTCACCTCCATGGGCCTCGCCGTCGTTCTGGTCGCGATCTGTGTCCTGGTCCATTACGAATGCCTGCGCGCGGCGTCGATCTGGCTGCCGCGCCTTGCGATCCGGCCCCGGGCGCGGATCCTGTTCGTCATGGGGGTGGCTTTCCTGGCCCATTCC
>JAHEKA010000554.1 GCA_024638585.1 Rhodospirillales bacterium | reverse complement strand
GGAATGAGTGTTTCGTCGGACATGCTGATCCTGCCTCTCTGGTTCCCCCCAAGATTTGTGCCGGCGCGACCGAAGCGCCGCGGTTGCTGGAATTATTGAGCTTCGATCCCTTCGACACAAGGGGGAGCTGTAGGCTCGCGGTCTTGGGCCCTAGAACCGGGGCACGCCCTTGGCGGCGAGCCGAACCGCGCCATCCTCGATCTCGATGGGAACGGGGCGCAGGCGGCAATCGGTCGTCACCGGCCCGTAGACCATCTCGCCGCTGTCGATTTCGAACCGGGCGGCATGCATGACGCAAAGGATCTGGGTCTTGTCCAGGGTCAGGAAGATGTCGGTGTGCCAGTTCAGCGGCAGGTACTGGTGCGGGCAGACATTGACATAGGCGAAGACTTGCCGACCCTTGCGGACGGCGAAGATGTCAAGCTCATGGCCGTCTTCGAATACCACCCGGAACGCCTTGGAGCCCGGGTCCTCCAGCTCGTCCAGCGGGCACATGACCTCGCCCGGGCGGACACGGACCGGCTGATGCATGGGGGCCGCTCGCGCCGCTTAAGGTTTCACGCCGGCCATGGAGCAGATGATTTTCCATTCTGCGGGGGCGACCGGGGTGACAGATAGGCGCGACTGGCGCACCAGCGCCATGTCCTGCAGGCGCGGCTCCGCCTTGATGTCGGCCAGCGTCACCGGCGTCTTGACCGGCATCACCGCCTTGACGTCGACCATGCCGAAGCGCCCGGACTCGTCGGTGAAATCGGGATAGTGCTCCTTGACCACCTCGACGATGCCGACGATGCGCTTTTCGTTGACCGAGTGATAGAAGAACCCCTTATCGCCGATCTTCATGGCCTTCATGTTGTTGTTGGCCTGGTGGTTGCGCACCCCGTCCCAATGTTCGACGCCCTTCTTGACCTGGTCGTCCCACGACCAGGCCCCGGGTTCAGATTTGAACAGCCAGTAAGCGATCTCTCCCTCCCATCACCTTATCGCACCGCGCGGATGCCGTTGCGGGGGCCATGTTACCCCAAGGCCGCCCGCGCGCAAGGGCGGGCACGGATCAGCTTTCCGGGAAGGTCAGGCGCCAGGGCTTGACGACGGAAGAGGAAAACAGCCCGGCCTGGGCGTAAGGATCGCCGGCGGCAAACGCCTTGGCCGCGTCCAGGCTGTCGGCTTCGTAGATCAGGACGCTGCCGGTAGGGGTCTGGCCGTCGTCGGTCAGGGTCGGGCCTGCGGTCGTCAGGGCGCCGCCCGCCGCGCGCAGGTATTCAAGATGGGTCTCGCGGGTCTTCATGCGGAGATCCGTGCTGTCGGGTTTATCGGTGTTGATGATGACGAAATGCATGCCTGTCTCCTGTTCGTTGCAAGGGCGGGTTGAGCGGCGGCGTCATTCGCGGCGGAAGGGACGCGCCAGAAGTTCCTCCACCACCGCGCGCATGTCGGCGTCCTGGTTGATGATGCGGTCGATGGCGCCGGCGATCGGCATGTCGATCTTGAGCCCTTCGGCGAGCCGGGCCGCCGCGCCCGCGGTATAGGCACCCTCCGCCACCGTGCGGCGGCTGGCCAGGATATCGGCGGCGCGGGCGCCCTTTCCCACCTCCAGGCCGAGGGAATAGTTGCGCGATTGGGTCGACGTCGCAGTCAGGACCAGATCGCCCAAGCCCGAAAGGCCCGACAGCGTCGCCGGCTCGGCGCCTTTGGCGACGGCGAAGCGCGTGATCTCCGCCAGCCCCCTGGTGATCAGGGCGGCCCGGGCGTTGTCGCCGAATTCCAGCCCGGCGGCGATGCCGCAGGCGACGGCGATGACGTTCTTGAGCGCGCCGCCGACCTCGGCGCCGATCACGTCGCGCGCGGCATAGGGTCTAAACCGGGCACAGCCCAGCGCCGCCACCAGGGCGTCGGCTTGGGCTTCGTCCCGGGCAGCGATGGTGACGGCGGTGGGGCGGCCGCGGGCGACCTCGGCGGCGAAGGTCGGCCCGGACAGGACCGCCAGGGGCGCCCCGGGCAGGACCTCGGCGCAAACCTCGGTCATCAGCGCGCCGCTCGCCTGTTCGATCCCCTTGGCGCAGACCGCCACCGGTGCCCCGGGCTTGAGATGGGCGGCGAGGCGCGAAGCGATCTCGCGCAGGTGCTGGGCCGGGGTCACCAGCAGCACCGCGTCGGCCCGTCCCATGGACCCAAGGTCGGCGGTGGCCT
>JAHEKA010000553.1 GCA_024638585.1 Rhodospirillales bacterium | reverse complement strand
GGTCCCAGGGCGCGGTTTCCGCCGCCAGCAGGTCGACCCCGAAATCCTCGATCACGGGAACGCCTTCGGCGTCCGCCCAGTCGAGGTAGGGATCGAGGAGCACCCGGTCCTTGCGGTATTTCTCGACGATCTCTTGGGGAAGCTCTGCCATTAGGTCTCGCGCGTTACTGGAGGGACGGGGAACCGCCTATTCAGGGTCCGGCAGTGCCAGCAGCAGATTGGCGAGGCATCCCTTCCAGGCGCGATCCAGCGCCCAGCTCTCCTTGAGCCCCTCCATCACCAGATCGAATTTTTCCGGCGTGTCGCAATGGGCGTTGACGACGTTGTTGATCAGGGCGCCGTGTTCGACGTCGACCTCGGCATGCTCCTTGGCGTTGATCTGCTTGTCGAAGGGAATGCCGAGCTCGGCTTCCTGCTTCTTGCCCCAGCGGTAGGACATGCCGCCCTCGGGCACCCAGTCCGCCGAATTGGAAACCTCCAGCGCCGCGCAGGAGGCGACGGACTTGAGCCAGTGGCTGTCGCGCGCCAGGTGGATATAGGCATAGATGCAGGTCAGAGTTTCGTCCGCGGGTTTCTCGTTCTCGAAGTCTTCGCGGGTGAGGCCGATGGTCGCAGCCTGGCGCACCTGTAGGGAATAGTGATCCTCGACCCCGCGGGCATCGTTGCCCTGCAGCTCGTCCAGCTCGTGATCCCAGATCAGAGCCTTGACGTCCATCGGCGCGAGCCCCTGGGCAAACGCCCAGCAATCGCGGCGGTTGAGGTTCCAGAATCCCTTCTGGAGCACATACCTCTGGGCCCGCGCGGTGGTCAGGGGAATGGAGAGAATCTTGCGGTATTGATCGGATTCGAATTGCGCAATGGCAAGGCTTTGAACCTCGTCGTAGAAGCTCCTGCGCATGCTGTCCAGATCGATCGCGGTGGCCATGTGGTCCTCACTGTTTTTGCAGCCTTCGAAAACGCATTCAATATAACAGAAAAATCGCCGGGGGAAGGGGGTGGTCTAATCTTCCCGATAAAGGCCAAGTGCCTCAAGCGCCGGACGATCCGTGACCCGGAACATGAGTGCGTCCTGGTCCGGTGAGTCGTTGAAATGCCTGTGCCGTGCCCAGGCCGGGACGACGAACACGTCCCTCGGGCCCCAGGTGAGCGTGACGCCGTCGGCGACCGTGCGACCCGTGCCTTCCATGACGAGGTAAACCGCGCTCGAAGACTGGCGCCGTTCGGCGCCCTGGAAGCCGCCGGGAAGGCGCTGGATCGCTGGCTCCAGCGTCTTCATCGCCGGTCCGCCGGTCGCGGCATCCCGGTAGGGCAGGGCGAAGCCTTCATGGGGATCGGCGTCGTCGAGACCGTTGAGGGCCTTTTCCATGTCGGACCAGGAGAACCGCAGCGCCCCGGAATTGACATCGTTGCGCACGGCTTGTTGGTCTTCGCCGAAATTTTCGAACACGGTCTGGTTCAGCGCCGCGACCAAAGGCCCGTCCAGCACATCCAGCCACAGCGCCCGGCCGTCCGATTGGTTGTGATGATCATGCCATTGCCAATTCGGCGTCAGGACCAGGTCTCGCTCCTGCATCGGGCATTGCGCCCCGTCGACCACCGTATAGAGGTCGGGATGGCCTTCGATCACGAAACGCAGCGCGGAAATGGTATGGCGGTGCGCCCAGGCCAGTTCCCCGGGTTTGATCATCTGCATGCCGACATTCATGGTGTGGGTGGTGAAGCGCTCCAGCGCCGGATTCTCGAAGATCAGGCTGCGCCGCGCGGTAAAGCTCTCTTCGATGGCGTGCGCGGATTTTTCGATCAAGGGTTCGGTCTGCTGCCATTTCCAGATATGAGGCCGGCCCCGAAGGTGCGGCTCCCACACGTCGCCCTTCCAGTCGCCGCCCTGGCCGGAATCCCGACGTTCGTCGGACAGCCATTGTCCGCGCATGTCATGTGCGGCGAGTTCCGCGTCGAAGGCGGCGAGCTCTTCGCCCTTTTCGAAAGCCATTTCGGCCCTTTCCCAGTTGGCGCGGTGATCCCCAGGCGGGCGTGATTGTTGCGCGCCGCCGCGTCGGTCAATCTGGTATTCTAGCGGCCGCCGAGGGGGGCGTCCAACCGCCCGCCGGGGCGCATGGGTAGGCTGAGAGGAGGCGGAGATGAAAGCAGTATTAGGGGCGGCCCTGGTCGCCGTGTTCTGCCTGACCGGGGGAAGCG
>JAHEKA010000086.1 GCA_024638585.1 Rhodospirillales bacterium | reverse complement strand
GCTGGGTGTCGGAGCGCAACCTGGTGGCCGCCATCTCCAACGGCGGCGGGTTCGGCATCATCGCTTGCGGCGCCATGACGCCCGAGCTTCTGGCCGAGGAAATCGCCGGGACCAAGCAGCTTACCGATCGGCCCTTCGGGGTCAACCTGATCACCATGCATCCCGAGCTTGATCAGTTGATCGACGTGTGCCTCGACGCGGGAACCGGTCACGTGGTCCTGGCGGGCGGTCTGCCGCCCGGTGCCGCCATCGCGCGGCTCAAGGAGGGCGGCGCCAAGGTCCTGTGTTTTGCCCCCGTGCTCGCCATCGCCAAGCGGCTGGTGCGTGCCGGCGCCGATGCCATCGTCATCGAAGGCATGGAGGCGGGCGGTCACACCGGGCCGGTGGCGACCTCGGTCCTGGCCCAGGAAATCCTGCCTGAGATCCGCGACGTGCCGGTCTTCGTCGCCGGCGGCATCGGCCGCGGCGAGGCCATCGTCAGCTATCTGGAGATGGGCGCGTCGGGGGTGCAGATGGGCACCCGATTCGTCTGTGCCGAGGAATCCATCGCCCATGAGGCGTTCAAGAAGGCGTTCATCCGCGCCCAGGCCCGCGACGCGGTGCTTTCGGTGCAGCTCGACCCGCGCTTTCCCGTGATTCCGGTCCGTGCGCTCGCCAACAAGGCGACCGACGATTTTCTCCAGCGCCAGCGCGAGGTGATCGAAGAGGTGGATGCCCAGCGCATGGACCAGAAGGACGCCCAGCTCGCAATCGAGCATTTCTGGGCGGGCGCGCTGCGCCGCGCGGTGATCGACGGCGATATCGAAAACGGCTCGCTCATGGCCGGCCAGTCGGTCGGCATGGTGGCCCAGGAGCAGACCACCCAGGAAATCCTCGACGAACTGGTCGAGCAGGCCATCGCGAAGCTGATGGACCGGCACCGAATGGAGACGGCGGAATAATGCAGGCGGTCCCGACCGGGGTGGGTCCGCGCCGGCTCTTGGGACGAATCAGAGACGTCATGGCCGGCGAAGGCACCGCCCAAGCGAAGCTGGACGAGGTGGTGCAGATCATCGCCGCGGGCATGGTGGCGGAGGTCTGCTCGGTCTACATCCTGCGCGCCGGTGAAGTGCTGGAGCTGTTCGCCACCAAGGGCCTCAGGCGCCGGGCGGTGCACCAGACCCGCCTGCGGGTCGGCGAAGGGCTGGTCGGCGAGATCGCCGCCCACGCCAAGCCGCTGGCCCTGGCCGATGCCCAGTCCCACCCGGCCTTCGCCTACCGCCCGGAGACCGGCGAGGACCCCTACCATTCGCTGATGGGTGTACCGATCCTGCGCTCGGGCCGGGTGGCCGGCGTCCTGGTGGTGCAGAACAAGACGGAACGCGGCTATTCCGACGAAGAGATCGAAGCCATGGAGATCACCGCCATGGTGCTGGCGGAGCTGGTGGCCAGCGGCGATCTGGTGAATCCCAATGAGCGCGCCCCCGCCGAAGGCAACGCATTGCTGCCCATCCGGCTTGACGGGGTGGCGCTCAACGGGGGTCTGGCCATGGGCCAGGCAGTGATCCATCGGCCCGACATCGCCATCCGTCATGTGGTGGCGGAGGATCCCGAGGTTGAGCTCAAGCGTCTCTCCGACGCCCTGGACGCGGTGCATACCGATCTCGACCGGCTGTTCGCCAGCGGCCAGCTGGCCGATGCCGGTGAGCATCGGGACGTGCTCGACGCCTACCGCATGGTGGCCGCGGATGCCGGCTGGTCGAGCCGCATCCGGGACGCCATCGATTCCGGCCTCACCGCCGAAGCGGCGGTCCAGCAGGTGCGCGAAAACATCCGCATGCGCATGAGTCAGATCAGCGATCCCTACCTTCGTGAACGGCTTGACGACATGGAGGACGTGTCGCTTCGCCTGTTGCAACGCCTCATCGGGGTGGTCAAGGGGGACGCCGATCGCGAACTGCCGCCCGACGTCGTCGTGGTGGCGCGCTCGATGGGCCCGGCGGAGTTGCTCGACTACGATCCCGGCCGTTTGAAGGCCCTGATCATGGAGCGCGGTTCGACCACCGCCCATGTGTCGATCGTGGCCCGGGCGCTCGATATCCCGGTGATTGGCCAGGTCAAGGACGTGTTCACCAAGGTCGATGCCGGCGACACCGTGATCGTTGATGCCGAGAACCGCCAGGTCTTCGTGCGCCCGGTGGAGGACGTTCAGCAGAGTTTCATCGATTCGATGCGCCTGCGCGCGGAGCGCCGTCAGGCCTATTCGCAGCTGCGCGATGAACCGGCGGTGACCCGGGACGGCGCCGAGGTTCGGCTCAACATCAATGCCGGGCTGGAACTGGACGTGCCTCAGGTGCACACCACCGGAGCCGACGGCATCGGCCTGTTCCGCACCGAGATCCCGTTCATGGTTCGTGCCGCCTATCCCGACGTCGACGCCCAGACGGCGCTCTACAGCGCCGTGCTCGATCAGGCCAAGGGCAAGCCGGTGGTGTTCCGCACCCTGGATGTGGGCGGCGACAAGGATCTGCCGTATTTCGAAAGCGAGGTGGGGGAGAACCCGGCCCTGGGGTGGCGGGCCATCCGCATCGCGCTGGACCGCCCGGCGATGCTGCGCCAGCAGGTGCGCGCCCTGGTGCGCGCGGCAAAGGGGCGACCGCTTGCGGTCATGTTCCCGATGATCGCCGAGGTCGCGGAGTTCGATCAGGCGCGCGAGGTGCTGAACATGGAACTGGCGCGCGAAAAGGCGGCACGCCGGAAATTGCCGAAGACGCTCGCAGTTGGCGCCATGGTCGAGGTTCCCTCGCTGCTGTGGCAGCTGCCGACGCTGGCAGAGCGGGTGGATTTCCTCTCGGTCGGGTCCAACGATCTGTTGCAGTTCCTGTTTGCATCGGATCGCGGCAACCCGCGCATCGCCGACCGCTATGATCCGCTCTCGCCGCCGGCACTGAAGGTGTTGCGCGAAGTGGTGCGGACCGCGGACAAGGCCGGCGTGCCGCTATCGCTGTGCGGCGAGATGGCCAGCCGGCCGCTGGAAGCGATGGCGCTGATCGGCCTGGGATACCGCTCGCTGTCCCTGTCCGCGACATCGATCGGACCGGTCAAGGCCATGGTGAATTCGCTCCGCTACCGACCGTTGGAGGCCTATCTGAAGACCATCCTCGACGGTCCCGATCACAGCTTGCGCGACCGCCTCAAGGCCTTCGCCCAGGATCACGGCGTTCTCATCTAAATTGGCCTTGCGGCGATATGGCGATTGGCCCGGGGGTGCGAATTTGCTAACACTTGGCTGTCCCGGCAGGGTCGAGGTGCGCCGGCACCGTTTGGCGCCAGATGGCTGGGAGCGCACACCCGGTGACGAGGCAAGAATGAGCGAAAGCACTCTCGAAAGGGAAGGCTTCCCCGAGGCGGGCGACACGGAAGTGACCGTCGGCGCCACCGGGCAGGAGTTGCGCGAGCATCGCGAGGCGCTGGGCGCGAACCTGAGCGACGTGTCCGACATCCTGCGTATCCGCAGGGATTTCCTCGAAGCCCTGGAATCGGGCCAGTACGATGCGCTGCCGGGCGAGGCCTACGCGGTTGGGTTCGTCCGGTCCTATGCCAAATATCTCGGCCTCGACGCCGATGCAATGGCGCGCCAGTTCAAGGTCGAACTCACCGGCGAACGGCCCACCGCGCGGCTGGATTTTCTGACGCCGGCGGCGGAAAGCCGGGTCCCTACCGCGGCAATCGTTTTCGTCGCCGTGCTGCTGGTGATCGCCGTCTACGGGCTGTGGTACTTCTTCAATGCCCGCGACGTTTCGGTCAGCAATGTCGTGCCGGAACCTCCCGCAAGCTTGGCCGGGACCACGGCGCCGACCACGCCGCCACCCGGTACGGAGGCGCCTGCGGCCTCCACCGCCGCCCAAGCGGATCCGGCCAAGCAGGGCGGCGGGTCCAAGCCTGCGCCATCCGAAGGGCCACTGCCTGCCGGGGGCGACACGCCGGCAGGCCAAGCCTCGCAAGCGGGTCCGGCATCTGCAACGCCGGAGACGCCCACGGCAAATGCGGGCGCCGCAGCCCCGCCCAAACCCGGCGCCCAACCCGAAGCCAGGCCCGCGACACCGGAGTCTCCGGCCCTGTCGAGCGGGCCAGCACGGCAGGCCCAGGCGACAGCCTCTCAAGGTGACGCCGCGGCCCAGGCTGCCGCATCCAAGCCGCCCACGCCGGCCCCGGTGCCGCCGGCGCGGCGTCCCGCAGCCCCGGATCAGCGCCCGGATCAGAGATTGGCTTCGGCCGTGCCACCGAAACCTGCGGCGCCGCCGGCCCGTCCCGCCGACAAATTGGCCCTGCCGCGGATCGTGCTGCGGGCCAAGTCCGACAGTTGGGTCGAGGTGCGCACGGCGACGGGCGATCTCGTGATTTCGCGGGTTTTGACCCAAGGCACCACCTATTCGGTTCCGCCACGGCCGGGGTTGAAGCTGACCACCGGCAACGCCGGAGGCCTTGAAATCCTAGTGGATGGCGTGGCTCTGCCGCCCCTGGGCGCCGCCGGCAGGGTGCGCCGTGACATTGCGCTCGATCCCGACCGGCTCAAGAGCCGTGCCGCGGGCCGCTCCCGCTGATCCACGGATTCCTTGATTTTTTGCCCGAACCGACGCAGTACTGGGGCTGAGAGGCCACGGGCGAGCCGGGATCGACGGCTGACCGGGCGGCCCGGGGACGATAGATGAGCATTCGGCCGTTTCGCGATATCCAAAGGCGCACCACCCGCCAGATCCATGTCGGGCCGGTGGCCGTGGGCGGCGATGCGCCGATCACGGTTCAGTCCATGACAAATACGGTCACCACCGATGTTGCCGCCACCGTCGACCAGGTCCGCTGCCTTGAGGAGGCCGGCGCCGATATCGTGCGTATTTCGTGTCCTGACGAGGGTTCCAGCCGGGCGCTCAGGGAGATCATTGCCGAGGTGACGGTGCCCATCGTCGCCGATATCCATTTCCATTACCGCCGCGCCATCGAGGCGGCGGAGGCGGGGGCCGCCTGCCTGCGCATCAACCCCGGCAATATCGGATCGATGGATCGGGTGCGCGAGGTCGTGGCCGCGGCCCGGGATCACGGCTGTTCCATGCGCATCGGCGTCAATGCCGGCTCGCTCGAACGCGATTTGCTGGAGAAATATGCCGAACCCTGCCCCGAGGCCTTGGTGGAGAGCGCCCAGCGGCACATGCGCATCCTCGAGGACAACGACTTCCAAGAGTTCAAGATTTCGGTCAAGGCATCGGACGTGTTCCTGGCCGTTGCCGCCTATCGCGGCCTGGCCGAGGTCTGCGATTATCCGCTGCACCTCGGCATCACCGAGGCCGGCGGCCTGCGCACCGGAACCATCAAATCGGCGATCGGCCTCGGCACCCTGTTGTGGGAGGGCATCGGCGACACGCTGCGGGTCTCGCTCTCCGCCGATCCGGTGGAAGAAGTCCATGCCGGGTTCGAGATCCTCAAGGCGCTCAACCTGCGTCACAAGGGGGTGACCGTGATTGCCTGCCCGTCCTGCGCCCGCCAGCAGTTCGAGGTGATCGACACGGTGGCAAAGATCGAAGAACGCCTTGCCCATGTCTCTACCCCGATGACCCTGTCCATCATCGGCTGCGTGGTGAACGGCCCGGGCGAGGCGCGGGAGACCGACATCGGCATCACCGGCGGCGGCAACGGGACCCACATGGTCTATCTGGGGGGCAAGACCGACCATAAGATCGGCAGCGACGAGATGATCGATCACATCGTCGAGCTGGTGGAACGGCGCGCGGCCGAGATCGAGGCGGCCAAGGACGGCGACGATGAGACCGCCGATGCCGCCGCCCCCGTCGGATCGGGCACCGAGCGGGGATAAGGTTTGGATCAGCTTCAGCCGGTCCGCGGCACCCACGATATCCTGCCCGATCAGGCCCGTCAGCATCGCCACATCCTTGAGACCGCGCGCGAGTTGGCGGAACGCTATGGCTATGCCGAGATGGCGACACCGATTTTCGAATTCACCGAGGTGTTCAAGCGCACCCTCGGCGATACGTCGGATATCGTCACCAAGGAGATGTACACCTTCTCCGACCGGTCGGGGGACGAGATCACGCTCCGGCCCGAAGGCACGGCGGGCATCGCCCGGGCGCTGATATCCGGCGGACTGGGCCAGAGCCTGCCGCTCAAGGTTTTTTATTCAGGGCCGATGTTCCGTCACGAACGGCCGCAGAAGGGCCGCCTGCGCCAGTTCCATCAGATCGGCGTCGAGCTTCTGGGCGCCGCGGCACCCCTGGCCGATGTAGAGGTCGTCGCCCTGGCCGCCGATATCCTCGACGCGCTTGGGCTGAGGGCGCGCACGGTGCTCGAAATCAACACCTTGGGCGATGTGGAAAGCCGCGCCGCCTACCGTGCGGTGCTGGTCGACTACCTGACCGCCCATCGTGACCGTCTATCGGAAGACAGCCTCAACCGGCTCGATCGCAATCCCTTGCGGATCCTCGATTCCAAGGACGAGGGCGACAAGCGCGTGGTGGCCGAAGCCCCGGTCTTCAGCGACTACCTGACCGAGGACGCGCGCGGCTTCTTCGATCAGGTCAAATCGGGGCTCGATGATCTTTCCATCGCTTTTGAGATCAACCCGCGCCTGGTGCGGGGCCTCGATTACTACTGTCACACCGCGTTCGAGTTCATCACCCATGATCTCGGCGCCCAGGGCACGGTGCTGGCCGGAGGGCGTTATGACGGGTTGATCGAGACCATGGGCGGTCAATCCACCCCCGGAGTCGGCTGGGCCGCAGGGATCGAGCGGCTGTCCATGCTGTTGGGCGACGAGACTCCGGCGCCCCGGCCCGTGGTCGTGATCCCCATCGGTGCCGAGGCGCAGGCGGCGGCCTTCAAGCTGACCCAGCGCCTGCGCCATGCCGGGATCACCGCCGATATCGGATTCTCCGGCAACCTCAGCCGCCGCATGAAGCGCGCCAACCGTGACGGCGCCTCCCATGCGGTGATCCTCGGCACCGACGAGCTTGCCCGCAACGCCGCCTCCTTACGTGACATGGAGAGCGGCGACCAGGAAGAGGTCGCCCTCGACGCACTTGTGGAGCGGCTCCTGGCCGGTCGTTAGCCGCCTCACCGGAGCTGCCATGACCGCTACCACACCCGGTGCCATCCCCTTGCCGTCAGGCGCCCCCCGGCTTGCCCGGTTGGTGGTCGCCGGGGTCGATCATCTCGGCGCCGGGCAGGGGTTGCGCGATCGGCTGTTCGTGGAAGCCCGGGATCTTCCGGATTTCCATCGAAAACTGGCAACCGCCGGCCTCGATCAGGGCGTTCTGCTGGCCACCTGCGACCGGGTCATCGTCATCGGCGTGGCCGCGGATCCCGATCGCGGCGCCGCCGCCATCCGCCACGCCCTGGCGGGCCAGGCGGGACTGAAGGATCAGGATCTCGAAGGCAGTTTCTTTGCTCGCACCGGCGGCGAGGCGCTTGAGCATTTCTTCTCCATCGCCGCCTCCCTTGAAAGCCAGGTGCTGGGCGAGCCCGAAGTGCTGGGTCAGGTCAAGGCGGCGCAGCGGGCGGCCGAGGGCGCGACCGAGGTCGGCAGCGAGCTCGCATCGGTGTTCGAGGCGGCCTATGGGGTGGCCAAGAGGGTGCGCCGCGAAACCGCGATCGGGGAGAACGCGGTGTCCATCGCCGCCGCCGCCTGTCAGGTCGCACGCGAGGTGTTGGGTCGTTTCGACGATGCCCGCTGCCTTCTGGTGGGCGCCGGAGAAGCCGGGGTTCTGGTGGCCGAACGGCTCAAGCAACAGGGGCTCGCCGACCTTTGGGTCGCCGACCCGCTGGCCTCCCGGGGCGATGCCCTGGCGGCGCGGCTCGGCGCGCACCGGCTGGCCATGGAGGAGATCGCCCTCAGCCTTCACCGCACGGATGTGGTGCTGGCCGGGTTGGGTGGCGCGGTGCCCGTCATTACCCGCGAGGCAATGGCGCTTGCCTTGAAAGAGCGGCGGTTCAGGCCCACCTTCCTTCTGGATGCCGCGGTGCCGGCCGATGTCGAGCCTGGCGTGACAAGCCTCGATGGGGCCTACCTGTTCACGCTCCAGGACCTCGAGCGCATCGCCCTGCAAGGCCAGGAAAAGCGTTCCTTTGCCGCGATCGACGCCCGGCTGATCGTCGAGGACGAGGTGGCGGCATTCACCCTGGCCGAGGAATTCCGGGCGCAGGCCCCCGCGGTGCGGGCGTTGCGCCGCCATTTCGAGGACCAGCGCCGTGCGGTGCTGGAGGCCAATCCGGGGATTTCCGCGGACGAGGCCACAAGGCTTTTGGTCAACCGCCTGTTGCATGGACCGTTCCGGATGCTCCGCGAACTGGCGGCCGATGCCCCGTCGGGATCGGGGCGGGCCGCGCTTGACGGTGATCTGGTTGCACGGCTATTCGGGGTGCCCGCCGAGGGCGCCGCCCCGGCCGCGGGCGAAGAGGACGAAGGAACATCATGAGTACCGATCAGAACGAGGAACAGGCGCCCGCCTCCGGCTTCGAGGG
>JAHEKA010000085.1 GCA_024638585.1 Rhodospirillales bacterium | reverse complement strand
ATCCACCGTGTCGACCGTCAAGCCGCCCATCAGGCAGGTCCGTTCGGCCAAGGCATCGGTCCGGCTCATGAGTTCGTCATAGGATTGGGGCGTTCGCACCACCGCGGCATGGGGTCCGAAAGGCGCGTAATGAAGGTCTTGGGTCGGGCCGAACAGGCCGAGCGTCGGCACCCCGGCCGCCGCCGCCATGTGCATCAGGCCCGAATCGTTGCCGACGAACAGCGCCGCCCGCTTGAGGCAGGCATAGGCCGAAAGCAGGGACACCCCGTCGAACACTTCGATCCTGCGCTCCGGCGAAATGGCGTCCAGCAGAGGTTGGGCGGTTTCCCGCTCCGACGGCGCGCCCAGCACCATGACGCGCGCCGCGGGCAAGGGCCCATCGTCGCCGGTGAGCCGCTCGGCAAGCGCCACGAAGCGCGCCACCGGCCATTCCTTGCAGGGCCAATTAGCGGTCGGACCCAGGGCGAGGATCGGTCCCGCACCGTCGGTCAGCCGCGCCGCCTCGGCCTCATGGGCCGGGCTTGTCCAGAGGCCGGGCAGCGCCGGTTCATCGAGGCCCAAAACCTTTGACAGGGCGATCAGCCGGTGCACCGGGGAGCGGTCGGTGTAGTACGCCCGCCGGCGGCGGCGGGGGAGGAGCATGGTCGCAACGGAGCCGCGCAGATCGACGACCAGGTCCCAGAACGTCGTCACGGCGGACGACCAGAGATCCAGCCAATGGCCCGCGAAGGACCGTTTTTCCAAGACGATAACGCGGTCCAGACCGGGAACGTCTTCGAACAAGGGTGCGGCGACGGGACCGCAGGCGATGGTCAATCGGGCCTCCGGATAGGTTCGGATCAGGTGATGCACCAGGCCCGAAGACAGCACCGCATCGCCGATCCGCGTGGACGTCACGAAGAGAATCCGCATCGGGGCGGTTATACGCACCCCCGCCCCCCTTGCCAAAGGCTTTTCCGTCCGCTACCAGATAGGCGCCTTGGCGGGCACGCAGTCAGGAGGCCGCCGCGATGTTTCCCATAGGGCAAATGACCTTGGCCGTCCTTGAGGCAAGGGCCGTGATCCGGGTCGCCGGCGCCGACGCCCGCGATTTCCTGCAGAACATCGTCACCAACGACGTCACCCGGGCCGGGCCGGCCACAGCGATCTGGGCGGCGTTGCTCACGCCCCAGGGCAAGTACCTCCACGATTTTTTCATCATCGAAGTGGCCGGCGCCCTGATGCTGGATTGCGAGAAGGCCCGGGTTGAGGATCTCGTGGACCGGCTCAAGCGCTACCGGCTGCGGTCCAAGGTGGAGATCGAGGACGTCTCGGCGGATTGGGCGGTCTGCGCCCTGATGGGGACCGATGCCGATGCCAATGCGCTCATCGGATTCGAAGGCCGCGGCGGGCCCATCGGCGGCGGCGTTTGCTTTGTCGACCCCCGCTTTGGGGGCATCGGCGCCCGGGCCCTGATCCCGCGCGGCGCCCTGGAAGAGCTCCTCGCCGCGGGATTCGAAAAGGTTGAGGCCGGTCTCCATGATTACACCCGGCTGTGCCTGGGCCTTCCCGACGGTAGCCGCGACCTCACCGTCGACAAGGCGCTGCCGATGGAAAACGGGTTCGACGCGCTGCACGGGATCGACTGGGACAAGGGATGCTATGTCGGCCAGGAGATGACCGCGCGCATGCGCTACCGCGCGACCCGGCGGCGCCAGCTCCTGCCGGTGGAAATCAGCGGCGCGGCCCCGGCCCCGGGCACGCCCATCATGCAGGGCGAGAAAGAGGCAGGCGAGATGCGTTCCTCGGCCGATGGCATCGGCCTGGCGCTCCTCAGGATCGACGCCCTGGAACGGCTCGGCAAGGAGGGCGGAGAGCTCAGCGCCGGCGGTGCGGTTCTCAGCCCGTTGCGTCCGCCCTGGCTGGCCGCCCCGGCGGCGGACCAGGCCACCGAATCCGAACCGCCACTGGACCCCAAGACTTAGGCCCCCACTCACTCCCGGTGGTCACGGGTCTGCCAGAACCGGAAATAGATCGCCCCGTTCACCACCAGCACAAAGATGCCGATGGCGATGAAACCGGCCCGTGGGAAGCCGCCCGGGAAGAGAAGATCGGGATAGATCAGGGGCAAAAGGTAATGTTCGACAAAGCCTGAGCCATAGCCCGCCTCACCCGCCTTGGCGCGGAAATGATTCTCCAGATAGGTCAGCGGGCAGACCCAGCCGATCAGTTCGATCCCCGCCCCCCACAGGGCCACGGGCACATGCACCCAGGCGAGACCCCGCCAGCGCAACACGAGCAACCCGCCGAGGATGACGAACAGGATAAAGGCAAGGTGCAAGGCGACGGTCGCGTCGGCCAGGAACCGGTAAAGCATGGCGGCGTCTTTCTCTTTCCGATCCGCGCCATTAGACCGAATCCGGGGCGATATGGCCATGCGCACCTCGTCCGGCCCGCGCAAAACAACCAACGCGGATTCGTGCGCCGCATGGAGCGGAACTGGCCATTCGCCGGCTCGTGGGCTAGAAATGCCTCCCGCCCGCCGCAATCCGTCGGCCGGGCCGCAACCTAGGACAGGAAAGAATGGACGCCAGCTTCCTGGGCATTCCCGGCATGGATGGGCTGGTCTTCGGTGGCCTAGCACTGGCATCCTTTTGCACCGCCTTTTTCGGCATGATCACCGGCGCCGGGGGCGGCCCCATCCTGCTGGGGCTGATGGCCATGGTCATGCCACCGGCTATCCTCATACCGGTGCATACGGTGGTGCAGCTGGGCGTCGGTTCCAGCCGCACGATCATGCTGTGGCGCTTCATCCTTTGGCCCACGGTGCTGCCCTTCCTGATCGGCGCGGTCCTTGGCGCGGCGCTTGCGGCGCCCATCTTCGTCAGCCTGCCTTCGGCCGTCCTGCAGGGGATCGTCGGACTGTTCATCTTGCTGATTGCCTGGGTCCCGGAATTCGGCCGCTTCGGTCCCGAACGGGGGCGTTTTGCGTTCCTCGGCCTCGCCATGACCTTCCTCGCCATGTTCGTGAGTTCCATGGGCTCGCTGTTGGCCCCCTTCGTCGCCACCATCAGTCCCGACCGGCGCAACTACGCCTCAACCACAGCCGCCCTGATGTCCATGTCCCACATCATCAAGCTGGTGGCGTTCGGCGCGATGGGCTTCGCCATCGGCACTTACCTGCCGTTGATGGCTGCCATGGTGGCGACGGCGGCGCTCGGCAATTGGCTGGCCCGCAAGGTGTTGTTCCGCATGCGGGAAGAACTGTTCCGCACCATCCTCAAGCTGCTGTTGACGGCGCTGGCCCTGCGCCTGCTGTGGGTGGCGGCCCGGGACGCCGGCCTGTTCTAGGCAGGCAAGATGATTTCGGATGCGAATCGGTGCCTTGGCATGCTAAAGAGCGCGCCCGCGCGTGAAAACGCGTTCCGCAACATGCGAAGAAATGAGAAGGTTCGCCATGAAAAAGCGGCGCGATCCGACCTGGCGGTTCCGTCTGGCCCTGAGACCGAAGGTGGTACGGGATAGGACCAAATACAGCCGCAAGATCAAGCACAAGCCCCGGCCTCCGCGCCGGGGCTTGTCATATCCAAAAGCGGCTTAGGCCATGGGATCGTGGGTCAGGCGGCGACCCGTTCCTGGACGCCGTTGGTAGCCGAATCCGCCTCCTCGGCCTCGGCCAGGGCGGCCGCCTGCTGGCGCTCCCACTGCCTTTGGCGCTTGAGAGAAGAACGGTCGCCCAGCCAGCTCGACGCCAGCCACAGGAAAGCGGCGATGGCAATCAGCCCCGTCACCATGAACACCAGCATCAGCTGATCGTCGGTCAGATTGAAAGACAACACGAAATTGCCGCTCCAGAGGCCGACATCCGCGGGCCGGGGGTCACCCTGGGGCGCGGCTGTCGCCGCGGCGGCCGGGGCCAGCAGGGCAAAGCCGGCACCCAAGGGACGCTGGCTCCCTTGGGGAACCTCATGCGCCGCGGCCGCCAGGGGATCCTCGCCCAGCTGCAGTTCTGAATTGGCCGGGATCGGCGGAATCGGATACTCGAAGATCACGGTATCTCCGTCGGCGCCATCTCCCACGTTCCCGAGCTGCATTGGGGTGCTGGTCTCGAAGGCGGTGCGCTTTCCCTGCGAAGCCTTACGCCCCGTGGTGATCGCACCGGCCAGCGGGCTTACCAAGCCGGAACCGGCCGGCGCCCGGGTGACGGCGTTGAAACCGTTTGCCGGCGCGGTGGCCGCCCCGGATGTGCCAGGAGCTGGGTTGGAAATCGGCCTGAACCGGGCGGAATCCTTGGCCGCCGCGCGCTCCGCTCCGGTGCTGACGCCGCCGAAGGCAAGACGTTGATCGGAGAGCGCGTCTCCGGCCGAAGACCGGGCCATGGGCGGAGCGCTGATAGCCCCCTTGAGGGCCGCGGGAACGGCCATTCCGGAGGTTTCACCACTGTCCTCCGCCGCCCTGTAAGAGACAGACGTCTCCCGGATCGAGACATCGTGCGACTCGGCCGGTCCCGCGAACGGCGCGAAGCTCGTGGAAACCTGGAAACCCAGGGCCATCGCCGAGCCGAATATGACCAAACCGATTATCGCCGACAGCAGGCCGAATCCTATGGCCGTCATGCCGGACTGCGCGGCATCGAAACGATGCAAAGATGCCAAAAACTTCCGCACAGGTCGTCTCCCGATACGCCAATCCACTCAACCGTGCCCCGAACTCAACGGAGCTAATTTGAACTAATTTTGTCTATAACGTGGTCATCCAATATTAACCAACCACATTCGATGGAAATTTTAGTAAAAATGTAGTGATTATTAATATTTGTTAACGTTAATATTTATTAATTTCTTGGTTCGTGGGGGCCAGGGATTCTGTCCCGCAACCGGGCTTTCCAGCAGTCTTCCGATCCCTGTGGCGCCGAGAACCAATCTCCTTGACCCCCAAGACACTGCAATGAGACTATTTTTGACCATTGAGGGGATAAATCCGGAGCGCGCAGGCGTGGATCCGGACTGATCCCTGGGCCGGGGGAGAGACATTTTTCGTGACTTTGTTTCTGGATGAACGGGCCGTCGCGGGCCTGATCGACATGGACGATGCACTCAGCGCCGTCGAGGCCGTGTTCGGCGAAGTCGGGCGCGGCTCCGTCACCAACGTTCCACGCATCCGCGCTCCGCTCAAGGACGGGACCCTGCGCATCACCGCCGCGGTCCTCAACGATCTCGGCTATTACGGAGTGAAAGTCTCGCCCACCACGATCTTCGAATCGAGCGCCGGCAGGGTGTTCTCCCTTTACGCTGGGGAGACCGGCGCGCTTCTCGCCATCGTCCAGGTCTTCGCCCTGGGAGCTTTGCGGACGGGCGCGGCCAGCGGCGTCGCGACAAAACATATGGCGCGTGCCGACGCCTCCCGCCTGGCGGTCCTCGGCACCGGCCGCCAGGCGCGCACCCAGGTGGAAGCGGTCTGCAAGACCCGTCCCGTAACGGAAGTCCGCGTGTTCAGCCGCAAGGCCGCAAACCGTGACCGGTTCTGCGCCGATCTCGCCCGCCCGGGGGTTGTCCTGACCGGCACCGACAGTGCTGAAGAAGCCGTCAGCGGCGCGGATATCGTCGTCACCGCGACCACCGCGACGGAGCCGGTACTGAAGGGCGGCTGGCTGGCGCCGGGGACCCATGTCAACGCCATCGGCGCCAATTTCGAATACCGGCGCGAGCTCGACCTCGACGTGGTCGCCAGGGCTGCGCTGATCGCCACCGACGATACCGAACAGGTGCGCTACGAGGCGACCGACCTGGCCGCGCCGGTGCAGGAAGGGATCATCGCTTGGGACGACGTGAAAAGCCTTGGTGAGATCGTCGCCGGCAAGCGCCCGGGGCGGGGCTCTCCGGAGGACATCACCATGTTCAAGTCCTTGGGCGTCGCCTTCGAAGACGTGGCGCTCGCCGCACGTGCCTATGAAAAGGCGAAGGAACGGGGGATCGGGCAGGAATTGCCCGATCTCGCCGGGTAGGGGCCGGGCATGGCGCGCCTGCCTTTCATCGAGCCGGACGGCGAGCCGGAAGCGCTCAAGCCCGTTTTCGACCAATTGCGTGAAACCCGGGGCCGGGTTCCCGGCATGTACCGGCTGCTGGCCCACCAGCCGGAGGTGCTGGCAGCCCATCGCGCCTATTTCTCCGCCGCGCTCGACACCGGATTGCTGTCTCGGGCCTTCAAGGAGAAGATCGCCTTCCGCGTCGCGCGGCTCCGCGGATCGGTCTATTCCTCGGCCTCCCACCGGGAATACGCCCTCAAACACGGGGTGCCGGAGGAGGTGATCGAGGCGGTCGACCGGGGCGACTATTCGGGCCTGGACGACGCGGAAGCCGCAGCGCTCCGCTTCGCGGACGAGATGGTGGCCGAACGGGGCGCCGTGTCCGATGCCCGATTCAAGGGCCTCAAGGCCCATTTCACCACGCCAGAGATCGTCGAGATCATCGCCCTGGTCGGCATCATGGAGCTGGCCAGCACCTTCGGCGCCGTCTTCGGCCTGGAACCCGACAGGAGCTCAACCCCATGAGAAGGCCCGAACCTCAGGATTCTTCCACTGCGGCGTCCCCACGGCCTCGCGCCAGGCCGCTGCCCGGCCGCCGCCGGCGAACCAACTTCGTCATCGACGGCGTCCGCCTCATGGCGACCCTGGCCGCGGTCCTGGTCGTGGCCAGCGGCATCATCGGCGTGGTCCTGCTCGTGCTCGGCGGATTGGCGGGATTGGAAGCCAATGTCACGGGACCGAATTCGATCCTGAAGGTGTTCGTTTCCGCCGATCTTTGGGTGCGCAAGGCGCATGTCTGGTTTCACCTGACCCCGGTCAAGCTTTGGGGGTCCTACGCCCTGGCCCTGGGCGCCCAGGTGATGGGCTGCACCCTGGCGTCGGCAGTGGTGATCGATATCATGCTGTCCGTCAGGCGGCCGGGCTAAGCGGCCCGCACGACGCTTACGTCAATCGGCCGGAGGGCCGGCGGCAATCGCGGCCTGGGCCGCGGCAAGCCGGGCCACCGGCACCCGGAACGGCGAGCAGGACACGTAATCCAGGCCCACCTCTTCGCAGAAGCGGATCGAAGCGGGATCGCCGCCGTGCTCGCCGCAAATGCCGAGCTTGATGCCGGGACGCGCCGCGCGGCCGCGCTCCGTTGCGATCCGGACCAGTTCGCCGACGCCGTCTGCATCGATGGACACGAAGGGATCGGCGGGCAGGATCCCCTGGTCGCGATAGGCAGCCAGGAACCGCCCGGAATCGTCGCGCGACAGGCCGAAGGTGGTCTGGGTCAGGTCGTTGGTCCCGTAGGAAAAGAACTCCGCACTCTCGGCGATCTCCCGGGCCATCAGGGCGGCGCGGGGCAGCTCGATCATGGTGCCCACCAGATATTCGAACCTGGCGCCCGCGGCTTCCATCGCCTCGTCCGCGGCTGCATCGATCAACGGCTTAAGCGAATCGAACTCCGCCCAGGTCGCGATCAACGGGATCATCACCTCGGGGCAAGCGGTGCCGGGCGCCGCCGCATTGACCCGGGCAGCTGCATTGCAGATCGCGCGGGCCTGCATCTCGTAGATTTCCGGATAGGTGATGCCGAGACGGCAGCCGCGATGACCCAGCATGGGATTTGTCTCATGCAGCTGGTTGACGCGGCGCTCCACCGCTTCCGGCGTGGTCCCGGTATCGGCGGCAAGCGCGGCGAACTCTTCGGCGGTCTTGGGCAGGAACTCGTGCAGCGGCGGATCGAGCAGGCGGATGGTCACCGGCAGACCTGCCATCAGCCGGAAGATCTCCTCGAAATCGGCCTCCTGCATGGGTTGGAGCTTGGTGAGTGCCGCCCGTCGGCCCTCTTCACTGTCGGCCAGGATCATCTCGCGCATGGCGGCGATGCGGTCGTCGTCGAAGAACATGTGCTCGGTGCGCGCGAGGCCGATCCCTTCCGCACCAAAGTCGAGCGCCGCCTTCACATCCGCCGGCGTCTCCGCGTTGGTGCGGATGCCGAGCCGCCGGATATCGTCGGCCCAGCCCATCAGGGTGGCAAACTCCCCGCCCATCGCCGGCTGCACCATGGCAAGGGCGCCGGCCATGACCTCGCCGGTGGCGCCGTCGATGGTGATCTCGTCCCCGCTGCCGAGCGTCTGGCCCGCGACCTTCAAGCTCCCCGCCTCGGCATCGATGGCCAGATCTCCGGCACCGGCGACGCAGGCCCGGCCCATGCCACGCGCCACCACCGCCGCATGGCTGGTCATGCCGCCCCGCGCGGTGACGATGCCGGCGGCAGCGTGCATCCCGTGAATGTCGTCGGGACTGGTTTCGGTGCGCACCAGGATGACCTTCTCGCCGCGCGCGGCGCGGGTTTCGGCATCGTCGGCGTTGAAGGCGATCCGGCCCGACGCCGCCCCAGGCGAAGCCGGCAAGCCGGTCGCCAGCACCTTGCGTTCGGCATCCGGGGAAATCATGGGATGGAGCAGCTGGTCGAGGGTCTGCGGCTCGATGCGCGCGATCGCCTCCTCCTTGCTGATCAGGCCGT
>JAHEKA010000552.1:544-2213 GCA_024638585.1 Rhodospirillales bacterium | reverse complement strand
GCGGCCGCCGGCGCCGGCGACGTGACGGTCCTGGTTGTCGGCAGCGGTTGCCGGGGGGCTGCGGAAGAAGCAGCAAGCATCGAAGGCATCGCCAAGGTGTTGCTCGCCGACGACGGAAACTACGAGAACCCCTCGGCCGAGGCGCTCTCGGCCCTGGTCCAGCCTTTGGCGTCGCAATATGGACATATCCTCTATCCGGCCTCGACCTTCGGCAAGAACGCGGCGCCGCGGCTTGCCGCTCTGATCGACAGCCAACAGGTCTCCGACATCCAGGCGGTGGTGGACGCGGACACCTTCGTGCGCCCGATCTATGCCGGCAACGCGCTGGCCACCGTGAAGTCCAGCGATGCGGTCAAGGTCATCACCGTGCGCGGCACCGCCTTCGAAAAAGCCGCATTGGGCGGCGGTGGGGCCCCGATCGAGGACCTGGCCCCGGCGGAGGACAGTGGACTGTCGAAATTCGTCGGCGCCGAGCTTTCGTCTTCGGAGCGCCCGGAGCTGACCTCGGCCCGGGTGGTGGTCTCCGGCGGGCGCGGCATGCAGAGCGGCGACAACTTCGCGCTGCTGGAGGAGATCGCCGACCGGCTCGGCGCCGCCGTCGGCGCGTCGCGCGCGGCGGTGGATTCGGGATTCGTGCCCAACGACTTCCAGGTCGGCCAGACCGGCAAGATCGTCGCGCCGGAGCTTTACATCGCCGTCGGCATCTCCGGCGCCATCCAGCACCTCGCCGGCATGAAGGACAGCAAGGTCATCGTCGCCATCAACAAGGACGAGGAAGCGCCTATCTTCCAGGTGGCCGATTACGGCATCGTCGGCGACCTGTTCCAGATCCTGCCGGAGCTGAAAGCGGCGCTGGACGCCCACAAGCAGGGCTAGCCGCGCCTCACGCCTCGGCCACCGCCGAGACCACGGTGTGTTTGCGCAGGAATGCCAGGATGCGCGTCCAGGCATCCTTCGCCGATGCCTCCACATAGCGCTTCTGTTCCGGGTCCATGAAGGCGTGACCGGTCTCCTGGTAGATATGGAAATCGGTCTCAACACCGAGCCGCTTGAGCTCCGCCTCGACCTTGCGCACATCTTCGGGCGGCGGATTGGTGTCGTCGATGCCGAAGAATCCGGCGATCGGGCAGGTGATTCCCGACAGACGCTCGAACACCGTCGGACCATCGCCCAGCGCCGTCATGACCCCGCCGCCGTAGCAATCGATCCCGCAGCGAAACCCCGGCACCGTCGCCGCGCCGAGCAAGGTATGACGCCCGCCCATGCAATGGCCCATGATCGCCGTCGCCTCCGGCATGACCCGCGGATGCGCCCTGAGATAATCGGTCGCTGCCTGCATGTCGTTGATCAGCCGTTCATCGCGCATCGCCCGCTTGCGCTCATCCGGGTCGGTCAGTTCCGGGGTGTGGTGGAAATGATCGGGCGCGACGACGACGAATCCCTCGCGCGCGAGGGTATTCGCGTTGCGGTGGGTGAACGACGCCAGGCCGTGCCTGTAATGGGACAATAGGACACCCGGATGCTTGGCCTCGCCATCGGGCGTCGCCACCAGCATGTCCATCGGGCTGCCGTCGACCACCAGTTCAACCGTTTCCAGCATTGCACCCTCCCTCCCGACGTTGATGCCGCCGCACGGCATTGTCGGTTCCTCCCTTCATAATAGTGCCGA
>JAHEKA010000552.1:0-534 GCA_024638585.1 Rhodospirillales bacterium | reverse complement strand
CCACCGCGGCATTGGGCATGTTGCTGGATGCCGTGCCACCGGCCCCGAAAATGAGATCCGGTTGAGGCGATATCCGATTTGGCGCGAGAACGGCCGCCAAGGGAACGCTCCGATTTCTTCCAAGCACAGAGTGGACCGGGGCCGCGAATCACGATCGAAAGGACTTCGTAACGGATTCCATGCAACCCTCGTTTCCGCGCCTTGACCTATTCCGCAACGTGGTTCCGCCGGGAATCCGTTCCGAAGTGCAGGCGAGGCCAGCGCCGCAGATAGGGGAGACGAGGGGTGAAGAGAGCAGTCTTATTTCTCTTGGTGGCGCTATTGATGGGCGCTCACGCGGGGGGCGTGCATGCCCTTGGCGATGTGAGTGTCCAGTCCTTACCGCCGGTCGTCGTGAAGACCTTCCCGCGGGCGGGGGACACAAAGGTTGACCCTGCCCTCCGCGAAGTCCGCGTGACCTTCAGCAAGGACATGATCACGAAAAACATGTGGTCCTGGGTTGTCCACACCCGCGAGTCCTTCCCCGAAATCGCC
>JAHEKA010000551.1 GCA_024638585.1 Rhodospirillales bacterium | reverse complement strand
ACCTGGACCTTGAGCTTCGACCCCTTGATGGTCTTGACGATCTTCTGCGCGAGATCGCGTTCGATCCCTTGCTTGATCCCGACCGTTTGGCGCATTGACATGCCCGATCCCTTCTGCGGCTCCTGGAAATCGAGCGCGGCGACATCCACCTTGCGCTTGCCCATATGGCCGCGCAGCAGTTCCTGCACTTGTTTGAGTTTGAGCTCGTCCTCGGCCGTGATCTGGATGGCCTCGTCATTGCGTTCGATGGTGCAGTTGCTGCCCTTGAAGTCGTAGCGGGTGCCGATCTCGCGCAGCGCCCCCTGGATGGCATTGTCGACCTCGGGAATCTCGGTGCGCGATACGATGTCGAAGGACGGCATGGTTTCTCCTCTCCGAAGCTAAGGGTATGGGGCGGGTATACCCAAAGGAGCCCCCGCCGCGCCACTGTTTTTCCTGTCATCGCACACCGGACCGTCGGGGCGCGGACCCGCGCGGTAGACGCTACAAAGTGAGACAAGCTCAGATGCGCGATTGGCTCAGGGTCGAAGGGACGAAAATCTCTTCAAGCTCCAGCTTGCGGTCGGCGAGGCCCTGGTCATAGTGGTAGCGCAGGAAGGCTTCCAGCGTCGTTCGATTGGCCTCCAGCCCGTAGGGCCAGTAATCCTCGCCCATGAAACTCTGTGCCTCCTGGATCACGCCGTCGATCCAGGGGTAGGTGGCCATCGGTTCGTTCTCTTCCAACAGGCGTTCGATGGCCATGTCTTTGGCGGCCACGTAAGCCTTGTAGAGGCTGGCGGGGAGCCAAGGCAGCTCGGCCACCTTTTTCTTATGGACGACGATCAGGTGCATGATGGGAAAGATGCCGGTGCGCCGGAAGTAATCCTTTTCGCGTTCGATGTAGTCGGGGAATAGGCGCGCCACCGGCACGTCCGGCTGGCCGAATCCGGTGGGCGCCCGCGGGCCGAGCAGCGCGTCGATCTCTCCATCCAGGAGCATCTGCGAAAGCGTCTGGTGCGGTTCGATACGCTTCAATTCCACGCCGTCCGGCGCCTGGAAGGTAACCTTTTCCGAGCGAGCCGGCTGGTAGATCCCGCCGGCGCGCCAGCGGATGTCGGAAGGCAGGATACCGAACTCGTGCTCGAGGATGCCGCGGATCCAAACCGTCGCCGTGACCTGATACTCGGGCGAACCCACGATGCGCCCCTTCAGGTCCTCGGGCCCCTTGATGCCGCTCTTGGTGTTGATGTAGATGCCCTGGTGGCGGAACCGGCGGCCCGGGAAGGCGGGAATGGCGATATAGGGGCAGGCATCGCTGGCGGTCAGGGTCAGGTAGTTGGAAAAGGACAGCTCGGTGGCGTCGAATTCCTCGTAATGGAGGGCGCGGTGGAACATTTCCTCCGGCTGGAGATCAAGGAAGGTGACATCGCAGCCCTCGACCTTGACCTCCCCGGTCGTCAGCGCCCGGACGCGGTCGTAGCCCCAACCGGCGATGGTGATGGGTTCCAACATACTGAATGTCTCCGTGAAGGTTTATTGAAAGGAGTAGGTAGGCGGCGGCTATAATGCCCCAAAACAGGAGCAAGAAAACATGGATGACAAATTATACATGCCCCGGGATTGGACCCTACAACCACCCTATCTTCACGAGTCCTACACATCGACGGTCCTGCGCTCGCCGCGCAAGGGTCTGGTGCCGCTGCCCGAAACTCTCTCGGAACTGACCGGCCCGGTCTACGGCCATGATGCGGTCAAGGAAGGCGACGACGACCTGACCACCAATGCCCGGCTCAATGGCGAGCCGCTGGGCGAGCGGATCATTGTCACCGGCCGCGTTCTGGACGAGAACGACAAGCCCGTCCCCGGAACTCTTGTCGAGGTATGGCAGGCCAATGCCGCCGGACGCTATCACCATCCGGTCGAGCAGCACGATGCGCCGCTGGATCCCAATTTCCACGGCGCCGGGCGTGTGGTCACGGATGACGAGGGGCGTTACCGCTTCACGACCATTCGCCCCGGCGAATATCCCTGGCCGAACCACGACAAGGCGTTCCGGCCTGCCCATATCCATTTCTCCCTGTTCGGCCCGAGCTTCATCACCCGGCTCGTGACCCAGATGTATTTCCCCGGCGATCCGCTCCTGCCGATCGATCCCATCTTCCTCGGGATTCCCGACGAAGGGGTGCGCGAGAGGCTGATCTCCAAGTATTCCCTTGCCGAGACCGTGCATGACTGGG
>JAHEKA010000084.1 GCA_024638585.1 Rhodospirillales bacterium | reverse complement strand
CCGCCCCGCCCGGCGATTTGCGCCGCCGACGGGGAATGCGAAAGGTATATAGGGAGGGAGAATTGGCCCTGCAACCGTCCGAGGGTGAAGTTTTTACCAAAAAATTGAGGATTTCCTTACCCTGCGGGCGGCGCAACCGGGACACGGGCCCTATCAGGCATCCTGAGCCAGGCGCAACCCGGTGAACTGCCAGTTTTGATGGGGGTAAAAGAAATTGCGATAGCTCGCCCGGATGTGGCCGGGCGGGGTGACGCAGGATCCGCCCTTCAGCACCATCTGGTTGCACATGAACTTGCCGTTGTATTCACCGACCGCGCCGGAGGCCGGGCGAAATCCCGGATAGGGCGCGTAGGCGCTCTGTGTCCATTCCCAGGTATCGCCGATCAGGCCGCTAAAGCCATCGTCCTCTTCTTCCGGCGCCACCGGATGCAGGTTCCCCGCGGCCAAGAGGTTGGCGCTCTCGAAACCGGACGGACCGTGGCGCCCGGCGGCGATCTCCCATTCGGTCTCGGTGGGGAGCCGGGCGCCCTTGAACCGGGCATAGGCATCGGCTTCGTAATAGGTGAGATGGCTGACCGGCGCCGCGGGATCGAGCGGGCGTTCCCCGCCGAGGGTGAATTCCCACCACGAATCTTCGCGCCTCCGCCAGTAGAGCGGGGCTTCTTCCCCTTCCATATTGCCGGCCCCCGCCTGGACCCAGGCCCAGCCGTCAGCAAGCCACAGGGTGGGAGTCTCGTACCCGCCGTCTGCCACGAATGCGAGGAAATCGCCATTGGTCACCGGGCGGGCGGCCAGGGAGAAATCCTCCACCCAGACCCTGTGGGCGGGGGTTTCATTATCGAAGGCAAAGCCGCCCCCGGCATGGCCGATCTCCGCCTCGCCGCCTTTGACGGCGATGAAATGGTTTGGAGCGCTCGCCCCGTCATCGGAGATGGGCAGGTCGGTTCGGTAGGCGGGCGCCAGGGGCTGACCGCCCAAAACATGCTTGATGTCAGTCAGCAACAGCTCCTGATGCTGCTGCTCGTGATGGATGCCGAGCACCGCCAACGGCGCCAGCGACGTCCACAGATCCTCGTCAGCGGTCTCGATCAGCTTCGTCATGGCCCCATCCACATGGGCGCGGTAGGCCAGCACATCTTCCAGGGGCGGCCGGGTCAGCAGGCCCCGATGGGGACGCGCATGGCGCGGGCCGACGGTTTCGTAATAGGAGTTGAAGATGTATCCGAAGCGGGGATGGAAGGGCGCATAGCCCGCGGCATGGGGGATCGCCAGGAAGGTTTCGAAGAACCATGTGACGTGACCGAGATGCCATTTGGTCGGCGAGGCGTCGTCCATCGACTGAACCTGCTGGTCCTCGGTCGACAGGGGCCGGGCGAGATCGACGGAACATCGCCTTGCGGCGAGATAGGTCTCGAGAACCGCCGCGCGATCGGGCGTGTCGATGGATTGAATGAATTTGTCGGGATTGTCTTCGCGTCGCAAGGACGTCGCCGCCATGGGAAGTCCCTTTCAGGCTTTGTTCCCGCCTAGGGGCGGGGGACAGGTTTGCGCTAGGCTAAACGAGGCGGCGGATCAGGGCAAGGCGGGGCAGCGTCGTCGGCCGACCCGATGGTTGCGATCCGCCCTCTTATCCTCACGCCTTGGTGTCGACGGGACCTTCTCCGTCCTCTGATGAAGCCCCGTTGTTCCCACCATCTCCGCCGGCATCCTTGCGGTCCTTTGCCGGGGCCGGGCGGGCAGCGAGGTCTTCATTGGCGATGGGCGCGGCCACCGATTCGTCTGCCGGCTTCGGACCGCCCTTGGCGACGGCGACCATCGCCGGGCGCAACAACCGATCGTGCAGCAAATAGCCGGGCTGCACCACCTGCACCACGGTCCCTGCCGGCTGGGTCGGATCGTCGACCTCGAACATCGCCTGATGGCGGTCGTAATCGAAGGCCTCGCCCATGGGGTCGACCTTGACAATGCCGTGGCGTTCCAGGGTTGTGATCAACTCCCGCTCGGTCAGTTCCATGCCCTGGGCCAAGGCGTCAAGCGCCGCGTTCGCGCTCCGGTCCTCGCTGGTCACCGTGTCGAGCCCCCGGCGCAGGTTGTCGAGCACGGGCAGGCAGTCCCGCGCGAAGGCGGAGATGGCGTATTTGGCCGTGTCCTGACGTTCCTTCTCGGCCCGGCGGCGGTAGTTTTCAAGCTCCGCTACCGCACGCAACATGCGATCGTTGAGCTCCGCCGACAGCGCCTTGTAGTCCGGCTCCCCGCCCGCGCTCTCCGCTGTGTCCTGGGGCTGCGCCGCCGCTTCACCATTGGCGGTGGGTGCGGCGTCCTCTTGCCCGGCCTCAGGCGATTCTTCTGGCTTGTCTGTCATGGGTACTCCGTAAGGGAATGCGTCTACCGCCGGGGTGGCTCAGCCCACCACACGGCGCAGCAGCTTCGATGTGTAGTCCACCATGGGCACGATGCGGGCGTAGTTCATGCGGGTTGGACCGATGACGCCGATGGCGCCGACGATATGTTCCCCGGAATCGGCGAATGGCGCCACCACCAGGGAGCAGCCGGCATGACCGAACAACGCGTTGTCGGCGCCGATGAACACCTGCATGCCGTCGGCCGCTTGGGTGAGCTCCAACAACCTCTCCAGGGTTTCCTGGGCCTCGAGCGCCTGGAACAGATCACGCACCTTTTCCAGGTCGTCGAGCGCCTTGATATTACCGAGCAAGTTGGCCTGGCCACGCACGATCAAATATCCCTGCTGCAGGGTCCCGCCCGACCAGTGGGCCATTCCGCGTTCCACCAGATCGCTTGCCAGCGAATCGAGCTGGGCGCGGTGATCCTCGATCTCGGAAAGAATCTCGGCCCGCGCCTCGGCGATGGTCCGCCCCGTGAGCCGCTGGGTCAGATAGTTGCCGGCCTCCACCAGCGATGCGGTGGGCACGCCCAGGGGCGTCTCGATGATGCGGTTTTCAACGATGCCAGCCTCCGACACCATCACGACCAGCGCACGTCCATTACCGAGGCTGACGAACTCGATATGCTTGAGCGGCGCCTCATGCTTTGGCGCCAGCACGATGGACGCGCACTGGGACAGCCCGGACAGTGCCGAGGTGGCTTCGGCGAGCGCCTCCTCCACGCTGCGCCCGGCGCCTGCGCACATGGCCTCGATATCCTCGCGGTCCTCGCTGGTCAGCCCGCCCAGCTCCAGGATGCCGTTGACGAACAGCTTCAGCCCGGCATCAGTCGGCAACCGGCCGGCCGAAGTGTGGGGCGAATAGAGGAGACCCGCGTCCTGCAAATCGGCCATCACGTTGCGGATGGTGGCGGGAGACAGGTCGAGCCCGCTGATTCGCGACAGCGTCCGCGAGCCCACCGCCTCCCCGGTTTCCACGTAGGTTTCCACGATCAGGCGGAAGACCTCGCGCGACCGGTCGCTGAGCTCGGTTACCGTGCTGGGTTTGTCTGCGGACATGAAAAACTGCTACCTCGAAGGCTGCCTTCGAAATTCGTCCAGAATGTAGGGTCGCCCCCGGCCAGCGTCAACCTGCAGAAGACAGTTTCCTGGCGTCTGGACGGCGCGGCGGCAGGGCGTTAGCTTGGGCCGCGCCCGAGAATCGGCGGAGCGCCAACGTGAGCCCGATCAGCCAACAATTCTGAGCATAGGAAGGACCACCATGACCAATCGTCCATCGGGCCGGGCGCCCGACGAGTTGCGGGCGGTGACGCTCGACGCCGGGGCCAACAGATACGCCGAAGGCTCCTGCCTGGCGCGGTTCGGCGACACCCACGTGATCTGCACCGCCAGCGTCGAAGAACGCGTGCCTTTCTTCTTGCGCGACCAAGGGCGCGGCTGGGTCACTGCGGAATACGGCATGCTGCCCAGGTCCACCGGCACCCGCAGCGACCGGGAGGCGGCGCGCGGCAAGCAATCGGGCCGCACCGTGGAGATCCAGCGCCTGATCGGCAGGGCGCTTCGTTCGGTGACCGACCTCAAGGCGCTCGGCGAACGCCAGGTGAAGATCGATTGCGACGTCTTGTTGGCAGATGGCGGCACCCGGACCGCGGCGATCACCGGATCCTGGGTGGCGCTGCATCAGGCCTTCGCCGGACTGGTGGAAAAGGGCCTGATTCCGGCGATTCCGATGACCGGCCAGATCGCCGCAGTGTCCTGCGGGCTCTATGAAGGTGTCCCGGTTCTCGACCTCGATTATGCCGAGGACTCAACCGCCCAGGTCGATACCAATTTCGTGCTGACCGCCGAAGGCCATTTCGTCGAGGTCCAGGGCACGGCGGAGGAGCATCCCTTCCCCCAGGAAGATTTCGACGCCATGCTTCATCTCGCCCGAAAGGGGATCGGCGAACTGGCGGCGATGCAGCGCGCGGCGCTGGGCCTGGATACGGCCGAGGGAGGCTGAGCCCGATGCCGCGACGGCTGACGCAAGGCCCCCTGGTTCTTGCCACCCACAACCCGGGCAAGGTGCGCGAGGTGGGCGCCCTGATCGAGCCCTTCGGTCTGGAGGTCCGCTCCGCGGCCGAGCTCGGACTCATTGAGCCGGTGGAGGACGGTGCCGACTTTGCGGCCAATGCCGAGATCAAGGCCCGCGCCGCCGCCGCCGCCTCGGGCCTGGCGGCCCTGGCCGACGATTCGGGCCTGGCGGTGGCGGCGCTTGGCGGCGCGCCGGGTATCTATTCCGCCCGCTGGGCCGGCGAACCGCGGGATTTCGCCCGAGCCATGGAACGTGTGCACGCGGAATTGGAAGCCCTCGGCGGCGGCGACGATCGCGCGAAGTTCGTCTGCGCACTGGCGCTATGCTGGCCCGACGGCCATTGCGAAACCGTCGAGGGCGAGGTGCGGGGCCGGATCACCTGGCCGCCCCGGGGAGAAAAGGGTTTTGGCTACGACCCCATGTTCATCGCCGATGGCGAAAGCCTGACCTTCGGTGAGATGGACCCCGATGCCAAGCACGCCATCAGCCACCGGGCCGACGCCTTCCGCAAATTGGTGGCACGCTGCCTCGGGCCCGGCTGAGATGGGCGCCGTGCCGAGCTCCATCGGGAGCAAAAACCCCCCGACCCCGGATCCGGCAACGGACAGCGCCCTTGCCCTCTATGTCCATTGGCCCTTTTGCGTCTCCAAATGCCCGTATTGCGACTTCAACAGTCATGTGGTGGACGAGATCGACCAAGCGGGCTGGCGCGCCGCCTATCTGCGTGAGATCGAACACGCCGCCCCGGAGCTCGCCGGGCGCCCCATCACATCGGTGTTTTTCGGCGGCGGCACGCCGTCGCTGATGGCGCCCGACACCACCGCCGCGATCCTCTCCAAGCTGCGCGCCCTTTGGCCCGAGACTTCCTGGGACACCGTCGAGATCACCCTGGAGGCCAATCCCAACTCCGCCGAGGCCGGGCGTTTCGAAGCCTATCGCCAGGCCGGGGTCAATCGCCTGTCGCTGGGTGTCCAGGCGCTTGACGATTCCGCCCTTGATTTCCTGGGCCGCGCCCATTCGGCGGCGGAGGCGCTGGCCGCGCTGGGCGCTGCGCGGACCCATTTCGAGCGCGTCAGCGCCGACATGATCTATGCCCGCCCGGACCAGAGCGAAGCCGCCTGGCGGGAAGAGCTTGACCGCTTGATGGGCGAGGGACTTACGCATCTGTCGCTCTATCAGCTCACCATCGAGCGCGGCACGCCGTTCTTCGCGCGTCACCGGCGCGGCGAATTCGCCCTGCCCGGGGCGGAAGCGGAAGCCCGGCTTTATGAGGTCACCGGCGAGGTCCTGGGTGCCGCCGGGCTGGAGGCCTATGAAGTGTCCAACTACGCCCGGCCCGGCGCCGAATGCCGACATAACCTGACCTATTGGCGCTATGGCGATTTCGCCGGGTTCGGCCCCGGCGCTCACGGGCGGCTGACGCGGCCCAGCGGCGCGGTGGCGACCGAGAACATCCGCAATCCGCGGGACTGGATTGCCGCGGTCAACAACGCCGGCAGTGGGCGGAAAGCGGAAACGCCGCTGGCACCCGATGAGCGCGCGGCGGAAATGTTGCTGATGGGGCTGAGGCTCAGGGAGGGGCTGGACGAAGCCCGCTTCGAGGCGGTCGCCGGCGGGCGCTTCGCCGATTTGATCGCGCCCGGTGCGCTGAAGCGGCTGATCGACGCGGGCTACCTGATCCACGAGGGCGGCCGGCTGCGGGCGACCGGGGAGGGTCGGCTTCGCCTCAATGCGGTGATCGAGGCCCTGGTGCCCGACGCGGACGACGGGCGGGATTAGTTGGAGAGTTTCTGGAAGGTGCGCGGCGCCGGGGACACCACAACGAAACGCCGCGCCCGGACCTCCATGACCGCGTAGCCGCGCTCCACCTGGCCCGACGGCAACAGGCGGAAAATGCCGTCGGCGCCGGCGAAGCCGCTTGGCGAGGTCAGGGCTTCGAGAGAAAACACGCCACCGCTCCCCGGCAGCATGCGCGCGGCGAAACCCGGTCCCGCGCCCCCCACGGACGCCACCGCGGGCGCCCCTTTGCGGCGCACCAGAACGGCGGCAAGCGCCGTTGCGTCATAGGCAAGGCTGGCCACCGGAAGGGGCGGCTTGCCGAATGCGGACCGATAGGCCCGATCGAAGCCGGTGCGGGCGGTGGGCGGGGGAGCGGCAAACCAGCCGCCATAAAGCGCCGGTTCGGTGGCCAGGACCGGATCGTTCCAGTCCACGGTGCCGAGAACCCGGACCTTGCGCGGATCGATGTCGTAGAACCTCAAAAGCGGGGCGAGCGCCATCAGGCCGGGGCCGCCCTGGGGCAGAAACACGGCGTCGAAATCGACATCGCCCAAGGTATCGCGCCGTTCCAACCGCTTGAGTTCGCGTTTCGCATCCGCCGTGTCGAGTGCCTTCAGCTCCGTGCGGCGCTTGAGCAGCGCGGCGCGGCGCTTGGCGTAATCGGCGACGCGCTGCACCATCGGCGACAGCGCGGCGGTCGTGCGCCCCTGGTAGCGGGCGACGGTCTTGAGATCGAGGCCGAGTTCGGGCATCACGGTCTGCAGGGTTTGCGCCACCAGGTCGCCGTAGGGACCTTCCGGCAGCATGGCGACGAAACGCCGCAGTCCCCGGTTCCGGGCATAGGCCATGACCCGGCGAACCTGGGATTCTGGCGCGAAGCCCATGACGTAAACCCCATTGCCCGCGACCGCCCGGTTGTTGGAGAACGAGACGACCTGCACGCCGCGGGCCTGGGCCACCGGGGCCACCGCTTGCACGGAGGTGGAGAAAATCGGTCCCAGGATCAGCCGGGCACCGCCGGCCAACGCCTGACGTGCGGCCTCGGCGGCGCCCTCCGGCGTCCCCTTGGTGTCGAATGGCAGCAACGCCATTTCGTCGCTGGCCATGGAAAACAGCGCGAGCTGGGCCGCATTCAGCATCCCCTGGCCCAATTTGGCATGGGCGCCGGTCAGGGGCAGCAGGACCCCCACTTTGATCACCGGCTTGACGCCGGGCGGTGGCGTCAGTTCCACCCGCCCGTCCGGTGCGCCACCGGGCGGCAGTGCTGCGACCTCAGGCCCGGTGGCTTTCGCGCCGTCCCCAGGCGTTCCCTCTCCCTTGCCGTCCAGCGCACCCGTCCCCGGGCCGCCCGGTGTCGTGCCGCCGGGCGGTGGTGTTCCGGACTCGATGGCGACCGTTTCACCCTTGGATGACACCGTCTGGGTCGCGGTTCCGCAGCCCGTCAGGACCAATGCCGCCGCAAGCCCGGACAGGGCCAGGGGCATGAACGCACGTCGGAGGGGATGTCTCTTTCCTTCAGAACAGGGGCGCAAGGCGCTATCCTCAACCAATGGAACTGGGGGCACCGCGGCGGCGAGCCTAGCAGATCGCCGCCGGTAGTATAGCCCGGGAGAGGCCGACAGTGGACGGCAATGATGGCGAAAACCGGGCGCTGGCGCCGGGGCTCTACCTGGTGGCGACGCCCATAGGCAATCTGCGCGATATCACGCTGCGGGCGCTCGATACCCTGCGCGACGCCGATGCGATCGCCTGCGAAGACAGCCGGGTCACGGCCAAGCTGCTGGCCGCCCACGGCATCGCGACGCCGATGACCGCCTACCATGAACACAACGCCACCCGGGCCCGGCCCAAGCTGTTGGCGCGCCTGAAAGAGGGTGCCTGCATCGCCCTGGTGTCGGATGCCGGCACGCCGCTTGTATCCGACCCAGGTTACAAGCTGGTCGCCGCCTGCCGAGCAGAGGGCATCCCGGTGACCGCACTCCCCGGCCCGTCGGCTGTGCTGGCGGCACTGACCTTATCCGGCCTGCCGACCGACCGCTTCCAATTCGTGGGCTTCCTGCCTCCCCGCGAGACCGCGCGCCGCACGGCGCTGACCGCCCTTGTCGATGTGGATGCCACCCTTGTGGTATTCGAATCCGGGCGCCGGCTTTCCGGCCTGTTGAACGATGCTCAGGCCATTCTCGGCCCCCGGCCCGCCGCGGTCTGCCGCGAGCTCACCAAACTGCACGAGGAGGTGGTGCAAGCCGACCTCGCCGAACTCGCCGCCCGTTACGCCGACGCC
>JAHEKA010000083.1 GCA_024638585.1 Rhodospirillales bacterium | reverse complement strand
ACCAGCCATGAGGGCCTCAACCCCTTCGCCAGCCACGGCCGGCTCCTGGAAGAAGGCAAGGCGGACATGTACAACGCCTGCGAATGGGGAAACTACTGCCGCGTCGAGGACACCAACAAGAACAGCCGGCAGATCGGCCGCCGCGCCATCGTCACCTTCGCCGCCATCGTCGTGCGCCCGGATTCGCCGGTCTACACGCCGCAGCAGTTGGCCAACCGCACCGTCGCCGTGCCGTTCTTCTTCGGCACCCATTACCTGACCTTGCACATGCTGGAAGGATTCCTGACCCGCGACCTCATCAAACTGTGCCGCGCGCCCAACGGCTCACGCTATCGATTCGATGCCATGATGAGCGGCGAGATCGACGCGACCACCCTGACCGAGCCCTATATCAGTCTGGCCGAGAAGAAGGGCTGCCGGGTGATCTGCTCGGCTTTCTATACCGGGACCGAGGTCGCCTCGGACCGGGTCGATGAGGAAACCTATGCCGCCTTCAATCGGGCGGTGCGTGAGGCGGTGCGGCGGATCAACGCCGACAAGGCCGCCTATATGCACTATTTCATCGACTACCATAAGGAAAAGGACCCCGAGATCGGCCAGCTAACCGTGGACGATCTCCGCGAAAGCCGCATCGTGATCGTCGATCCGGCGCCCATCCCCGAAGACGAAATGGAACGCACGGCGGCCTGGGTCAAGAGTTGGGGCATGCTTGGAAAGACCGAGGCTGCTTCCGACTTGGTGGATCTGGGAATTCAGGAAGCGGGGCACACCGCGGCCGAGTGAGCCAGGGGCAAGGCCGGCCCCGCCAGAAGCCAATGTCGCCGTTCGGCCGATGGCGGATATCCGCCTTGCCGGCTTCGCCGCGACATTTCGGCGTCGAAGTCATCCTTGCGAGAAGGCCACCGGGCCTGTCCGCCAAGACTGCGGTATCTTTGGCAGGACGCGTCGGAACTGTGTTGCATTGGGTTCGACCTCGAATATGCTCCCCTGGTTGACGAGACCGAGGGTTTTTACCGTCAGGACCAATATGCCCAACCCGTGGCGGCCCCCTGAAGACGTAGGATCCAATGGCTAACCAAAAGACGTCGTGGATAGGCCGATCAGTGCCGCGCCTGGAAGATGCGCCTCTCATAAGGGGACGCGGCCGCTTCGTGGGCGATATTTCGTTTCCGGGGCAGCTCCACATGCGCATCCTGCGCTCCGACCGCGCCCATGGCAGGGTCGTTGCCATCGATACCGAGGAAGCCTCCGCCCTGCCCGGCGTGGTGGGCATATGGACCGCCCAGGATATTCCTGAGATCCCGCCCATCGATTTCCGCGAAGGCCGCATCGAGTCCCTTGAGGCCTTTCGCCAACCCGTCCTGGCCACCGAACACGTGCGATACGTCGGCGAGCCGGTGGCCGCGGTCTTTGCCGAAGACCCCTACCTCGCGGAGGACGCAGCCGAGCTCATCAGGGTCGAGATCGAGCCCTTGCCCGCGGTGATCGAGGCCGACGCGCCGCCGGTTGAGTTCGACCCGGCCCATTCGACCGAGGCGGCGGTCATCGAGCAGGGATACGGCGACGTCGAGCCGGCGTTTCGCGAGGCCCACGCGGTGGTCGAGCTGGATCTGAAGATCGGCCGCCACTCAGGCGTCCCTCTCGAAACCCGTGGCGTCGTTGCACGCTTCGACGCGGCACGGGACCGCCTGGAGCTTCATGGCGCCGCCAAGGTGCCGCATAAGAACCGCGAGGCGCTGGCCCGCATGTTTGGCCGGACATTGTCGGGCGTGCATCTCTATGAAGCCCATGTCGGCGGCGGGTTCGGCATCCGCGGCGAGCTGTATCCGGAAGACGTGCTCGCCTGCGCCGCGGCAATACGGTTCGACCGGCCGGTCAAGTGGATCGAGGACAGGCGCGAACATATGCTCGCCGCCAATCATTCCCGCCAGCAGCGTCACCGCATCCGTGCCGCCGTCGATTCCTCGGGACGCTTTCTTGCCATCGATGACGAGTTCTTTCACGATCAGGGGGCCTATCTCAGGACCCATGCGGTTCGTGTCCCGCACATGACCTGCGGCATTCTGCCCGGCCCCTATCGCGTGCCGGCCTACCGGGCGATCGGCCGCGTGCGCCTGACCAACAAGACGCCCGCCGCCACGTACCGCGCCCCCGGCCGCTATGAAACAACATTCGTCAGGGAGCGTTTGGTCGATGCCGTGGCGGAGAAGCTCGGGATCGATGCCATCGAAATCCGCCGGCGCAACGCGATCACGCCGGCGGAGATGCCCTATCACCTTCCCCTGGAGGCGCTGGGCGAGAAGATCTCGATGGATTCCGGAGACTATATTGCGTTGCTCGACAAGGCGCTCGACGCGGTCAAATGGGCGGACCTGCAGGACGAGATGAAACGCCGCCGGTCGGAGGGCGAGCTGGTGGGTGCCGGACTGGCGCTGTTCATTGAAAAAAGCGGCCTCGGCCCGCGCGACGGGGTTGAGATCTCGGTCGATCCCGGCGGCAACGTCGAGGTCATCACCGGCGGCGCCTCTCTCGGCCAGGGGTTCGAGACCGTCATCGCCCAGATCTGCGCCGATACGCTTGGTGTCGATTACCGGCGGGTGCGGGTGGTCCACGGCCAGACCGACCGGATCGAATTCGGTATCGGCGCCCATGCTTCGCGGGCCACGGTCATGACCGGGTCGGCGACCCACATCGCCGCCGAAAAGGTGCGCGCCAAGGCCCTGGATGTCGCCGCCGAAATGCTGCAGGCCCCGGAGGACGCCCTCGACATCATCGACGGCGAGGTCGTGCGCACGGACATGGAGGGAGGCCCGTCGGTCACCCTCGGTGAGGTCGCCTCCAGCCTCTCTCCCACCTCGGCGGCCTTGGGCGAAAGGGAACCGGGATTGTCGTCGAAAGGCTGGTTCCGCAGTGACCATCAAGTCTATCCCTACGGCGCCCATATCGCGGTGGTCAAGGTGGATGCCGAAACCGGGTGCATCGCGGTCGAGCGTTTCCTCGCCGCCTTCGATATCGGGCGCGCCGTGAATCCGATGCTGGTCAAGGGCCAGATCATCGGCGGATTTGCCCAGGGCCTGGGCGGCGCCCTGTATGAGGAGTTCGTCTATTCGGATACCGGGGAGCCCTTGGCGGCAACCTTCCTCGATTACCAGATGCCGACCGCCGGCACGGTTCCCAAGATCGACGTGCTGCTTCTTGAGGAGGCGCCGTCTCCGCGCAACCCTCTGGGGATCAAGGGGGCAGGTGAAAGCGGCATCACCGGGGTGGGGGGTGCCCTTGCTTCGGCCATCGACGACGCCATAGGCATGCCTGGCGCGGTGACGCAACTGCCCGTGACGCCGCAACGGATGATGAGCATTCTGCGGAACCGACCCGGCTGAGCGGCCTCAGCCAGACCCGGTTTCGCGGCCGCGCTGGGAATCGCCCGCCCAGTTCGTCATAATGCCGCTGGGAAAGATGAGTCATCGAGGAGAGTGTTATGGCGGAGGCCAGTACGGACACCTTTAAGAAGGACTCCGGTTCGCAGCTGCGGGTGGATTACGACGGCCTGCGCGGCTGGCTGGAGGCGGTCGAGAACTTAGGCGAGCTCGAGCGGGTGAGCGGGGCGCATTGGGACGCTGAAATGGGCGCCATCACCCACATGCTCACCGAAAAGAGCGGTGGCACCGCGCCGACGATCCTGTTCGACGACATCCCCGACTATCCCAAGGGCTTCCGCACCCTCTACGGGCAGACGTCGTCGGTCAAGCGGGTGGCCCTCACCCTGGGCCTGCCGATCGAACAGGAGCGCAAGGTCGACATCGTACAGCGCTACCACGAACGCATGCAGAATCTGGAGCTGATCCCCCCGCGCTGGGTCGATGACGGCCCGATCCTCGAAAATGTCATCGACGGTGCGGATGTCGACGTTTTGAAATTCCCCGTGCCGCGGCACCACGAACAGGACAACGCCCGCTTTATCGGCACCGCCGACTGCGTGATCACCCAGGACCCCGATGACGGCTGGTTCAACCTGGGCGCCTACCGCTGCCAGGTATACGACGGCAAGACCATCGGCTGCCAGATCACCGAAGGCAAACACGGACGGATCCATCGAGACACAAACTTCGAACGCGGCCAGTCCATGAAATTCGTGGTCCTGTGCGGGCAGGATCCGTTGCTCTACATGCTGTCCAGCAGCCCGCTTCCCGAAGGTGTCAGCGAATACGACTTCGCCGGCGGTATCCGCGGCGCGCCTATCGACGTGGTGCGCGGTCCCTACACCGGCTTTCCCATCCCTGCCGACGCCGAAATCGCCATCGAGGGCGAAGCGGTTCCCGGCAACGTCAGGCCGGAAGGGCCGTTCGGCGAATGGATGGGCTATTATTCCGACGATTCGGTCGAGCGGCCCTATCTCGACGTCAAGACCATCCTTCACCGCAACAATCCGATCCTGACCTGCGCGCCCCAGCACAAGCCGGTGGACGAGACCGGGCTGCTCAAGGGCGTCGCCGGGGCGGCGCAGATCTGGCGGGCGCTGGAAGCCTGCAGCCTTCCCGATATCCTTGGCGTCTGGAACCACACGGCGGGTCCGGCGACCCGGTTCACCGTGGTCCAGATCCGCCAGCGCTATCCCGGCCATGCCCGCAACGTGCTGCACGTCGCCTCCAACTGCCAGGGGGGCGCCTATGCCGGCAAGTGGACCGTCGTCGTCGATGAGGACATCGATGCCGGCGAGCTGGATCAGGTTCTCTGGGCGATGTGCACCCGCTTCGACCCGATCTCGGACACCGATATCATCCAGAAGGCCTGGGCCTCGAAGCGGGATCCATTGTACCTGCCCGGAAATTTCAACAATCGCATCCTGGTCGACGCCTGCATCCCCTACGAGCAGAAGCTCAAGGGGACCTTCCCGCCGGTGGTGGATGTGAGCCAGGATCTCAGGGCCGCGCTCAAGGCGAAGTTTCCCGATTTGCTGGGCAATGTTTGACCCGATGTCGGGCTAGCCCCGACCATCCGGGCAGAGCCGAAGGCGGCGATGCCACCGACCCGCCCGGTTCATGCCGCCGGCCCGTGGGCCGTCTCTTCGGCCCTCTCGGGTCCCGCGCGTCCCGTTGCCTCGGCCGCGTCATCCCGGATACCATTCCTTCCAGCCCAGCCCATCCCAGCCAATCATGACAGAGGGAAACTGCGATCATGGCTTTGAACATTCGCCGTGTGGTGACCGGACACGACGCCGAGGGCCGTGCCGTCATCACCATTGACGAGCAGGCGGCCAATCACGTCTCCAACCGGCCGGGCCACGACAGCATCGTGGTCTGGACGACGACCGAGACGCCGGCGGATTTCTCCGACGACGGGGACGGCGCGAATTGGCAGGTCACTACCCCGCCCATTCCGGGGGGGTCGATCTTCCGCATCATCGAATACGCGCCGGGAGTCGCATCGCGGATGCACCGCACGGATACCGTCGATTACGTGGTGGTGATGTCGGGTGAGATCGACATGCGGCTGGACGATGAACAGGAGGTGCATCTCAAAGCCGGTGACGTGATGGTGCAACGCGGCACCAACCATGACTGGATCAACCGCGGCAGCGAACCCTGCGTCATTGCCTTCGCTCTGCTGGATGCAACGCCGTAGGCGCGGGCGCGTGGAGTGCTGGCGCTGTGGCCCGATCCCGGCCGGAACAACCCACCTTGCACTCTGTTGGTCTCGGCTTATCCGCGGTTACGGACCCGTCGGCGGGGGGCGAATTACCGGGAGCGCTCGGGGCGCGTTGACGCTCTATTCCGGGGTTTGTTCTTGACCGTCTTCCCCCTCAGGTGCCGACGCGCAGGGGCGCGGTCAATTTTCGGATCGCCGCGATCACGCTGAGCGCGGTGATGCGCCCGGTCTTGGGGTTCTCCGAGGGAATGTTTTCGATGACCATCTCGAAGCGCGCCGAATCCGCATCGACGACGATTTGGTGGGTGTTGCGGGTCAACTTCGGGTCCGCCCAAATCTCGAGCACCGTCTCATCGGGCCCGATCCCCGCAAGCGACAGGGCAACCGCGACATTCAGGTTGGCGGGGAACCCTTTGGCGGCCTGACGCGCCGTCCCTTCGAACACGCGCATCGGTTCGGTGATGCCTTCGATATCGATGCCGTGCTCCTCGAGATAGGGGGCACCGAGCAGGCCCCTGACCGGTTTTCGCGTGATCATCTTGACCGATCGGATCTTGCCCTCCGCCGCCGCGGATACCGCATCGAGCCCGAGAAGCGCGCCCGATGGGACGATGATCTGTCCCCCGCTTTCCTCGGCGAGTGCGATCAATTCCGGATGTTCGAGCAGGGCGCCGCAACTCACCACCATGATCTTTTTCCCCGCGCCGAGAACCGGGCGCGCGATATCGGCGAGGACGTCTGCGGGCGCGCATTCCACGACGAGGTCGGCGGCACCGGCGAGCTCTGCGATGTCGAGAACCGGGGCATCGACACCGGCATCCGCCAGCAGGCCCCGCGCCTTATCCTTGCTCCGGCTGGCCACCGCGGCCAGGCACGCGCCGGGAATTCCACCCTTCGCGAAACTGCGGACCAGTGCTCCGCCAATGCTGCCGAGCCCGGCGACGGCAACCTTCACCGGCTCTTCCTTCCGCGCCGATGAGCCAACGCCGCGCCCCTGAGAGACGGATTCCGGCTCAGCCATCGTCGGGGCTTCTTTCCTGCGGGATATAGACCGATACCCTCGAGACCGGCATGACCGAATGTCCTCAGAGAATGTTGACGAGCTTAGCGATATTCAAGTTAGACCGTGGCGTTCCGCGCGGTCAACGCGGACGGCAGAACGCGTGGACGTCATATGCGGTCAGGACCTGTCGGGCCGGAGCACCACATCGTCGTATTCGCTCGCATCGATGCAGGCTTCGATGACAACCGGGCCATCCGCCGCGAAGGCGGCTTGCAGGTGATCTTGGAATTCGGCACTGCCGCACGCCGTATGCACCGGAACGCCGAAGATTGAGCCGCCACCGACGACACCTTCGTTTCGCACCTCGATCCCATAGGCGCGATTGTCTTTGCGTTCCTGCTTGATCCGGATCAAAGCAAGCTCGTTGTCGGTCAGAAGAATGACGACGACGTTGAGACCGTAGCGGATCGCCGTGGAGAGCTCACCCGCGGTCATCAGGAATCCACCATCGCCAACGACGCTACACACCTTCTTTTCCGGGCACATCAGCTTGGCGGCAATGGCGGAGGGAATGCCGAATCCCATGGTCGACCACCCATTTGTCATGATCTGGAGACCCGGTTCGGGCGTCTCCCAGAGCTGGCCGATAAGATGGGTATGGGCGCCGACGTCGCAGGTCATGATGCCGTCCCTGGGCAGGACGTCTCTCAGCACCTCCAGGGCCGCTTTTGGACCGAAACCTTGGTTGGAGGGACGAAGGCGGGCGAACATTTCCGCCCGGCGATCGGCCAATGCCCCGAGATCCCATTCATGGGAGGAAGCCGGCAACGTCAATAGCGCGTCGAGCGTCTCGCCGATATCCCCGACTGCGTCAACGGCCAACCTATAGCGCTCGCAATCAATATCGGCGGGCGCGACGTCCAGGCTGACCAGGCGGGCGTCGGGCGGAAGCCAAGATTCGTAGTTGAACTCCACAGGGTCGTAACCGATGGCGAGAACGAGGTCGGCCTGGCTGTGGGTCTCGCCCACCTTGTCACTCAAGGCATGGAACAGAACGCCGGCGTAGCAGGGATCGTCCTCCGCCAGCATTCCCTTCGCCATTGGGGTCAGAACCACCGGGATCTCGTGCTTATGGGCCAGCGCTTGAACCTTCTTCGCGACCTTGGCATGAACCGCGCCGAGGCCCACGGCGAGGATCGGCTTGCGCGCCGCAGCGAACAGTTGGGCGGCTTCCTGGACCAGCGCCGGGTCGGCCGCGGCTTGCGGCGGCGGGGGGTTGAAATCGACATCTTCCGGCTCGGCGGGTTGCGCGGAAAGACCGAGGGGCAGACCCACATGGACGGGGCCCGGCCGGACCTCCAGGGCGAGCCGGGCCGCATCGAACAGCGTCGCCCGGACCGAATCGGCTGTGAGGCGGGTGGTATTCTTGGTCAGGGGCCGAAACAGCGCCTGGTGGTCGATCCCCATTTGCGTGGTACGCCCGCGCATTTCCGCAGGCATCTCATCGGTGAAGGCGATCACCGGCGAGCGATCGAGCAAGGCTCCGCCCACCCCGGTGGCGAGGTTGGTCGCACCCGGTCCCAAGGTGCCGAAGCAGGCGCCAGGAGCCTCCCCCATCCGGCCGCAGACGTCGGCCATCATGGCGGCCGCGCCTTCATGGGCGGTGAGGATGAATTCAATTCCGTCCGCGTTGCGCAGGGCCTCAAGGTAGTCTACCCAACCCCCGCTCGGCACGCCGAAGACGTATCTGACGCCCATCGCCTGGAGGCTTTGGACAAGGGCTGCGGCAACTGTCGGCGTCGCTCCCATTGCCGCCCCCCTGGCCTCAGCCAAACCTGTCGCTTCGGCACGCCTTCATTCGAAACTCGCGTGCGCGCGCTCTCGTCCGGCACCGTCTTCGG
>JAHEKA010000082.1 GCA_024638585.1 Rhodospirillales bacterium | reverse complement strand
GACGAAGTCCGCCTCGGACTTCAGCTTCACCACCCAGCCGAGGCCCGCCTCGTAGGGCTGGGTGTCGGCGTCGATGTCGTTGCCCCTATCACGGTTGGAAGTTCAATGCCGAGGGCCGCTGTCTGGAAACTCCGGCCGAGCCCAGGGACAGCACCCTCAAGGACGCGGTCGATCAGCCCGCCTACCCGGTCGAGCGCCTGGGCGGCATGCTGTTCGCCTATATGGGGCCCTTGCCCGCCCCGGCCCTGCCGCGCTGGGACGTGCTGGCCTGGCAACACGGCGAGCGCCGGGTACAGCGCCATTCGGTGATTGGCTGCAACTGGCTCCAGTGCATGGAGAACTCGGTCGATCCCTCGCACCTCTATTGGCTGCACGGGCGGACCGCGCATCTCGCCAAGGCAACCGATCATTACGAAGAGAAGCATGATTTCATCGTCTTCGATCATGGCGTCATGAAGCGCCGCACGTCGGCGGGCGATGAGGGCGCGCGGGTCGATCAACACCCGCTGCTGTTTCCCAATGTCCTGCGCCACGTGCTGAAATCGCGCCAGACCGGAAAACTGGTGCACAATCTGCAATACCGGCTGCCGGTCGACGACACCCATACCCAGGTATTCATGGTGCTGTTTTCGCCCGACGACGAAACCCGCACCCCGCCGGACGCCGATACCCCGTTCGAGTTCGTGCCCATGCGGGATGAAGAAGGAAACTACCGCCTCGATCAGGTGCTGGCCCAGGACGTCATGGCCTGGGAGACCCAGGGACCGGTCATGGACCGGTCGGCAGAGATCCTGGGCGCAGCGGATCGTGGCGTCCATATCTTCAGGAACCTGGTGGCGGAGCAGATCGAAACCGTCGCCAAGGGCGGCGCGCCGCTCGGGGTTATACCCGCCGGCAAGGGCGCGCCGGTCATCGAATTGGAGGTCATCAACGAACGGATCGGGCTGGCCCGGCCCCAGACGGAGGCCGCAGCCACGGGCTAAGGCGGAGGAAGACGGAATTGGCGCCGGCCCCGCGCCGCCGCCATAGCCAAGGAGGATGCCATGTTAAGTCGGGAAGAAAATGAAAAGCTGACCCTGATCGGACCGGGGACGCCCGCGGGCGCCCTGCTGCGGCGCTATTGGCAGCCGGTGGCGGCATCATCGGAACTGACGGAGGAAAAGCCCATCACCCGGATCCGCATCCTGGGCGAGGACCTGGTGCTCTATCGCGACACGGCGGGCGGCTACGGACTGGTGGCCGAACAATGCCCCCACCGCAAGGCGTCCCTCGCCTACGGCCGGGTCGACGACGAAGGCATTCGCTGCCCCTATCACGGCTGGAAGTTCAATGCCGCGGGCCGTTGCCTGGAGACCCCCGCGGAAGCCCCCGGTGCAACCCTCAAGGATGCCATCCGCCACACCGCCTACCCGGTGGAGAAGCTGGGCGGCGTGCTGTTCGCCTACATGGGGCCAGAGCCCGCCCCGGCCCTGCCGCGCTGGGACGTGCTGGCCTGGGAACACGGCCACCGCTACATCCGCATATTCGAGCCGCTCAACTGCAACTGGCTGCAATGCATGGAAAATTCGGTCGACCCCTCGCACCTGTACTGGTTGCACGGTGACCTGGCCCATCTCAAGCCGATGATGGACGGCTACGAGGAAAAGCACGACTTCATCAAGGACGATTACGGCATCATGAAGCGCCGCACGACGCCCCCGAGTGAACCGGGTGGCGCGCCCCAGGTGGATCAGCATCCGCTGCTGTTCCCCAATACGCTGCGCCACGTGTCCCGCGACCGCGAGAGCGGGCGCCATCGGCATAACCTGCAGTTCCGCATGCCGATCGACGATACCCATACCCAGGTCCTGGTCTGCAATTTCGAGCCCGATCCCGAGGTCCATACGCCATCCGATGCCGATGTTCCGGTGGAATATTTCGAGTTCCGGACCGGCGAGAACCGCGACGAATACCGCATGGACATGGTCGCCTTCCAAGACTTCATGGCCTGGGAGACCCAAGGACCGATCATGGACCGCAGCGAGGAGCAGCTGGGTCTGGCCGACAAGGGCGTGGTCGAATTGCGGCGCCTGTTGAGCGAACAGATCGACATCGCCGCCGAAGGCGGCGCACCGCTCAACGTGGTGCCGGCGGACCAAGGCAAGCCGATCATCGAGCTCGAAGTCATCAACGAACGGATCGGCCTGAAACGCCCGGAAACGCGGCCCGCCGCCTAGATCGCAACAGGAAAGCAGGGAGACCAATGACAGAGGTAACAGACCCGAAAGACGAGAGATGGCTGCCCGACCCGCTCGATACCTATGTCGAGTGGCAGAAGGAACAGAACATCCCCATCATCGAGGGCTTCTTTATCGAGGACATCAATACGGCGGAGCTTTCCCATTGGGAGAGGAAAGGCGGGCCCGCCGCCTTCGTCAATCTGGAAGGCACCGGCGGCACCAACGACGGCTATATCTGCGAGATCCCGCCGGGCGGACAGCTCACCCCCCAGCGCCACATGTACGAGGAGATGGTCTACATCACCCAAGGCCACGGCGCGACGACGGTGTGGCAGCGCGATGGGCGCAAGCACAGCTTCGAATGGGGCCCGGGCAGCCTGTTCGCCATTCCCATCAACGCCGATTACCAGCATTTCAATTCGTCGGGCTCGGAAGCCGTGCGCTATTACGCGGTGACCAACTGCTGCTTCGTGATGAACCTGTTTCACAGCGTCGATTACGTGTTCAACTCCGACTACGTCTTCGCCGACCGCTTCGATCCCGAGGCCGAGGATTTCTTCAGCGGCGAGGGCGAGATCTTCGGCCGCTTCTTCATGACCACCAATTTCGTGCCCGACACGCGGACCCTCGGCCTCGCCGACTATTCCGAGCGCGGCAAGGGGTCGACCAATATGAAGTTCGACCTCGCCGGCAACACCATGGGGGCGCATATCTCCGAATTCCCGGTCGGCACCTATAAGAAGTGCCACCGCCACGGGCCGGGGGCGCATGTCATCATCATCGACGGCATCGGATATTCGGACCTGGGGCCGGAGGGGGCGGAGCTCCAGCGGGTGCATTGGAAACCGGGCAGCGTCGTCGTCCCGCCCGACCAGTGGTTCCACCAGCATTTCAACGCCGGCGCCAAGCCGGCGCGCTATCTGGCGCTGCGTTGGAACAACTGGCGCTACCGGTTCATGAAGCCCAAAAGCCGGGCCCATGAAACCTTCCGGAGCATCAAGGAAGGCGGCTCCCAGATCGAGTTCGAGGACGAGGATCCCAAGGTCCACGCCGATTTCGAAGCGGCGCTCAAGAAGGTCGGGGCGAAATGCGCCATGGGCGCCTATCACCCCTTCTGCACCGAAAAGGAGAACGCCGCAGCGGAGTAGCACGGCGAAGGCGGGAGACAACCCGCTCGCCGAGTGCCGGCCCGCAGGTATGAGCCAATCAACATCACAGGAGGCCTCACATGACAGCGCTTAATGGAGACTACGGCCGTCAACCCAAGGGTGGTTGGCGCGCCCGGCAGAGCATCCCGGTTCTCGCGGCGGCAGCGGCGGTGCTGCTGGCACCGCAGGCGGCGGGTGCCGCGGATGACGGATTCTACAAGGGCAAGACCTTCACCGTCGCCATCGCGTCGCGGGCGGGCGGCGGCACCGATACCACGGGGCGCCTGGTGGCCCGGTTCTGGGGAAAATACATTCCCGGCAACCCCAAGGTTCTGGTGCGCAACAAGGTGCTCCAGGTCTTGTCTGCCAACGATCTCTACCAGAAGGTGCGGCCCGACGGCTTGACCGTCGGCGTATTCGCCGGTGGCGGCGCGTTGGGTCCGGTTCTGCGCGGGTCCTCCTCGGTTCGCTACAACATCCTGGAATTCGGCCAGGTGGGTTCCGTGGAACGCGGACCGTCGGTCCAGATCGTCCGCAAATCCGCACTCAAGCAGATGCGCGACCCCAAGGCCAAGCCGATTGCCATGGGCTCGGTCTCCACCGACCGCACCCAGGATGCCGTTGCGGTGTTCGGCGCCGAATACCTCGGCTGGAACCTGAAATTCGTGCTGGGCTATCCCAATTCAAACGGCATCTACCTGGCGTACGGCCGCGGCGAGGTCGACATGTTCGGCTCCGGCACGGTGAAGATCCTCAACCGTTTCATCAAGGACGAGGGCGCCGTGGCCCTGGTCACCGAAACCAAGCGTCCGGATTTTCCAGGCGTCCCGGTGTTCGCGGATCTCCTGCGCGAGAAGAACCTGCCCAAGGAAGTGTGGTCGGCCTTCCGCCAATGGACCGGTGCGGGCGCGGTGGACAAATTCTTCTCGGTCCCGCCGAAGACACCCAAGGACCGGCTGGCGGCACTGCGCACGTCGTTCATCGCCGCGACCAACGACCCCGAATTCAAGAAGCAGGCGACGAACATCTTCGGCGGCGGCTATACGATCCTGACCGGCAAGCAGACCCATGACGCCATCGCCGGCGCCATTGCCCAGGACCCCAAGGGGCTTGAGGTCATCAAACGCCTGCGGGCGAAATACAAGCTGCCGCCGGTGAGCCGCGGCGGCAAGCCGCAGGTCGCCGTGACCTTCGATGAGGTGAAGCGGGGCGGCCGGGTGCTCATGTTCAAGCACAAGGGCAAGGACATGAAACTTCGGGTGTCGGGCAGCCGTTCGGAAATCACCATTGCCGGCGAGGTCAAGCCGCGCTCGGCGCTCAAACCCGGCATGACCTGCCTGGCGAACTGGGCCAAGCGCGGCGACCGCGTCGAGGCCCGCAAGGTCGACTGCCTCGCCAAGGTGACGTTCGACAAGGTGCAGCGCGGCGGCCGGGTGCTGCTGTTCAAGCACGGCGGCAAGCCGATGAAGCTCAGGGTCTCGGGCAGCCGCTCGGAAATTTCCGTCTCGGGAAAGGTTTCGCCGCGCTCCGCGCTCAAGCCCGGCATGACCTGCAGCCTGAACTGGGCCAAGCGCGGCGACCGCGTCGAAGCCCGCAAGGTCATCTGTCCGTAACGTGGAGCTAGGTTCGGCCCCATCGGGCGGTACGGCGCGTCATGTTTGAGGCCTTGTTCCAGGGCCTGACCGCGCTTGCCCAGCCGATCCCGATCGGATGGCTGGTGCTGGGCGTGGTGTTGGGTGTGTGGGGCGGGGCCCTGCCCGGCGTCGGCGGCCCCGCCCAGCTCGCCGTGTTGCTGCCCTTCGCCATGCTGATGGAGCCGGTCAACGCCATCGCCTTCCTGATCGGCGTCACCACCGTGGGCAACACCGGCAATACCTTTACCTCGGTCCTGGTGGCGGTGCCAGGCGGCTCCGGCGCCCAAGCCACGGTGTTGGACGGCTACCCCATGGCGCGCAACGGCGAAGCCCGGCGCGCGCTGTCGGCGGCCTTCATGGTGTCCATGCTGGGCGGCATCATCGGCGCGCTGATCCTGTTCGGATCCATCCCGGTGATGAAAGCCATCGTCCGCAGCTTCGGCTCGCCGGAGCTCTTCATGTTCACCATCTGGGGGCTTTCCATGATCGGCACCATGAGCGCGGGCGCGCCGCTCAAGGGGCTGTCTGCCGCGGTCCTCGGCGTCTTGCTGTCGACCGTGGGTCAGGACATCAAGTCCGGCGTCATCCGCTTCGACGTCGATCATCCCTACCTGTGGGACGGGATCAGCGTGGTGCTGATCTCGCTCTCGATCTTCGCCATTCCGGAGATGATCGCGCTGGCCGCCCGGAAGGGACGCGTCGCCGAGGTCAGTGAACTGGGCACCACCGGCCTGTGGGAAGGCATCAAGGACGCCTTCCGCCACAAATGGCTGGTGTTGCGGTCCGCCGCCATCGGCACCTGGGTCGGCATCCTGCCGGGTTTGGGAAGCGACGTCGCCGACTGGTTCGCCTATGCCAGCGCCAAGCAGACGGAGCGGAATACCGAGAATTTCGGCAAGGGCGACGTGCGCGGCGTGATCGCACCGGAAAGCTCCAACAACGCCAAGGAGGGCGGCGCGCTCCTGACCACCCTGGCCTTCGGCATTCCGGGTTCGACCTCCATGGCGCTTTTGTTGATCGCCTTCGTCGGCGTCGGCCTGAATCCCGGTCCGGAAATGCTGGAGGGCGAGCTCCATTACATCATGATGATCGTCGTCGCCCTGGTGCTCTCCCAGATCCTCGCCTCGGGCATCTGTTGGGCGATGGTCAAGCCGGCCGCCTATGTCTGCTTCTTTCCCTTTTACATCCTGGTGCCGCTGATCGTGGGCCTCACCTTCCTCAGCGCCTTTGCCGCCCATTTCTCGATCATCGACATTTTCGCCCTGCTGATCCTGTCGCTGTTCGGCTACCTGATGAAAGTGACGGGCTGGCCGCGCGCGCCGATTGTGCTGGGCTTCGTCCTCGGCCAGAAGGTGGAGCTTTATCTCTGGCTGTCGGTGGCGCGCTATGACATGGATTGGATCTGGCGCCCCGGCGTGATGATCCTAGGCGCGCTGGTCGCCTTCACATTGCTGTGGCCGGTGTGGAAGGCGCGGCGCGCGGCGCTCGCCCCCCAGGCGGCGGAATAGGGGGCGGAGGATGAAATTCAAGCCGAGCGACCTGTTCACCGTTTTCGTCATCGCGATCCTCGTCGCCGCGGTGGCGACCGCCTCCCAGTGGCAGCTGCGCGCGTCGATCATCATCCTGGTGCTGGGCAGCGTCGGCGCGCTATTCGCCACCGCGCAGCTTGTCCTGGACATCGTCGGCCGCAGCCGCGGTGCCGCGCCGGTTTCGGCGCGGCCGACCATGGAACTGCCGACGTTCGAAGATTCGGACCCAAGGGCCACACTGTGGGGCACGTTCGAGATCTGGGCCTGGCTTCTGGGGCTCCTGGTCCTGATCCATGTCACCGGGCTGGAACTGGCGTTGCCGCTCTTCGTGCTGATCTACGCGCGGTTTTACGGCGCGAGCTGGTTGCTCGCGGGCGGCCTGGCCATCGCCCTCGGCGCGTTCATTTTCGGGATCTACGATCAGATCATGCACGTCTATTGGCCGGAATCTGTATTCGGTGATCTGTTTCTCGACGAATGGCGCGGCAACGACTAGGACCCCCGCGGCTTGATTGGTGGGCCCCGCTTTGGGATGTAGACTTGAACAAGGAAAAAACAAAAAAAGGAGGATGAATTGGCCGAAATCGTAGGCTGCATGGCGATGTCCCATGCGCCCCAGCTTCTCGCCCCGCCGGACAGGTGGAGCGAGCTGCCGACCCGCATCAAGGGTCCGTTCCATCCCAAGCCCGGTATCGAGGCCGAACTGACCCCGGAAGCCATGGCGGCCAACGCGGCACGCTGCAATACCGCCATCGCGGCGCTGCGCGACCGGCTCGCGGAGTGGGCGCCCGATACCGTCGTGATCCTGGGTGACGACCAGGAAGAAAACATCCTGTTCGACAACATGCCGCCCTTCACCATCTTCATCGAAGACGAGGTCGATGCCACGGTGAAGTTCCGCTATTTCGGGGAAAAGGAAACCGATCAGATGACCCGCTACCGGGTCAACGCCCCACTCGCCAACGAGCTGATCACGGGTCTGATGGACATCGGCTTCGATCCCGCCTGGTCCCGGGAAACCCGCTACCACGCCGGTCTCGGCCACGCCTTCGGCCGGGTGCTGAAATTCCTGATTCCCGATTCCGGACCCGCCATCGTGCCGGTGATGGTCAACACCTATTACCCGCCGGCGCCCAGCGCCAAACGATGCTTCGATTTCGGCCAGGCCCTGGGCCGGATCATCACCGACAGCCCGAACGCCGGGCGCGTCGTGGTGATCGGATCCGGCGGCCTGAGCCACACCAAGATCGACGAGCAACTGGATCAGGATTTCATCGCCGCCCTGAAATCGCTCGACGTGGATTACCTCGCCGGAATGCCCGCCGATGTCCTGACGACGGGGACATCGGAAATCCGCTGCTGGATCGCCGTCGCCGGCGCCGCCGGTTCGGGCGGCACCATGGTCGATTACGTCCCGTGCTACCGCAACGCCGACGGGGTCGGCTGTGCCATGGGCTTTGCCTACTGGGACCGCAAGGCGGCTTGAGGCCCATCTACCGAACAACAACACCAAGGGGGAGTTCGTTTCATGATCATCGACATTCACGCCCATTTCACCGCGCCCGAAAAGCTGTTTGCCTACAAGGCCAATATTCTGGCGAGCCGGGCGCGCAACCGCGGTACCGTCAAGTTGAGCGACGATGAGATCCTCGCCGCGCTGAACAAGCCCGTCCATGGCGGCAATTCGCACCTCCAGCAGTTGGATGAGGTCGGCACCGATGTCCAGATCATCTCCCCCCGGCCCTATCAGCTGATGCATTCGGAGAAGCCGGAAAGCATCGTTCACAACTTCACCGCGTCGTGTAACAACCTGACCGAGGCCCAATGCCGGCTGTTCCCGGACAAGTTCGTCGGCATGGCGTCCCTGCCCCAGAACTGGGGCGTCGATCCGGCGAATTGCCTGGAAGAGATGGAGCGCTGCAAGGAACTCGGCTTCAAGGGCTTCCTGCTTGATCCCGATCCCAGCGAAGGCCTCGACCCGCCTCCGGGCCTGGGCGATGAATACTGGTATCCGATCTATGAGAAGCTGGTG
>JAHEKA010000081.1 GCA_024638585.1 Rhodospirillales bacterium | reverse complement strand
GGATTGGCCTCGGAGAGGTCGGCCGGGATCTCAGGGATGGGCGAAAGCCGCTGGTAAAACTTGGCGGCGATGATCGCCACCGTGGTCGAACAGATGGTGGCGAACAGGGTGGTGGGAACGATGGCTGCCGGGTCCGTCGATCCCGCCGCGGCCCGGAGCGCGATGACCCCGGTGGGCAGGATGGTGATGGAAGACGTGTTGATCGCCAGGAACAGCACCATGGCATTGGTTGCCGTGCCTTTTTGCGGATTGAGGCTGTCGAGCTCCTGCATCGCGCGGATGCCGAACGGGGTGGCGGCGTTCCCAAGCCCCAGCACATTGGCCGAAAAGTTCATGATCATCGCACCCATCGCCGGATGGTCGCCGGGAACGTCGGGGAACAGACGGGTCATCAGGGGACGGATGGTGCGGGCGATGATCACCAGAAGGCCGCCGGCCTCGGCCACCTTCATGAGGCCCAGGAACAGCGCCATCACCCCGATCAGGCCAATGGCGAGTGTCACCGAGGCGCCCGCTTGATCGATCATTCCCTGGCCCAGCGCCGCCATCGGGGAAAGTGCGGCCGTGCCGGTCGCGCCGGCCGAGGGGCCGGTCCACATCACTTGGCGCACGGCTGTGACGCCGAAGGCGGCGACGACGATCAGGAAAAACACCGCATTCATGTTGCTTCCGCGGGCCTCTAATCAAAATTAGCGTTGAAACGTAATGAGTTGAAATCAATTTTAGAAGTTATGGATTAACTTTTTCCCAAGCGCATTCGAGGTGCAGGCTTTCTGCCGTATTGGCGACGGTGGCAAGGCAGGTCGCCGCCGTTGCTTCGTCCAGCGCGACGGAGAATCGCGTCGCGTACTGACCCCGCGGGCCGGGTCCGCGGTCGGGGCCGGCTTCCAGGTGGACAATGTTGGCTTCGAATTGGCCGAAGACTTCCGCCAAGCGGGCGATCAGCCCAGGTTGGTCGCCACCCGAGAGGGTGATGACGTGGGTCACGCGGCCCATGGGGCCGGGGGCATCGGGGCGTTCGAACGGGGCCACATCGATCCGCGCGCCTGGAGGCAGACCGAGACCGGAGATCTCGGCCCGAATCTCGTCGGCGGAAACTGCCATAGGCAGATCGACAAGGGTCGTGAATTCGGCTTCGGTCCCGTAAACCGCAAAGGTCGTGTCGCCGAGATTACCGCCCAGGTCGAACAGCAGTCCGGTGACTGATGCGACGAGGCCGCTGCGGTCGCTGCAGGTCAGGGTCAGACGGTAGGTCGTGGGCATGGTTGTCCCTCAGGCCGCGGCGGGCGCGGGCACAGGCTGGCTGGGCTTCGGTCTGTTTTCACTGATGGTCAATACCAGTACACCGGCAATCATGGCGACGGAAATCGCCGCGACCCAAACCAGGTCGTACTTCTGGAACGCATCGAACAGCACGCCGCCCATGAACGCCCCGGCGGCACCGCCGGCGGCATGGAACATTGCCAGCACACCCAGTGAAAGTCCTATGGTGCGCAGCCCGATATGGGTGGCGACCAGGGAAGTGGTCACGGGAATGGTCGAATAGTCGAAGATGCCGAACACCACGGCAAACACCCAGATCAGGTTGAGGTCGTACACCGGAACCAGCAATAGAATACCGTATGACAGCCCCCGCATGATGTAGATCACGGCCAGAAGCCTCGGCCGGTTGATGCGGTCGGAGAGATACCCCGCCAGGGCCATGCCGCACATGTTGAACGCGGCCAGGACGCCGTAGGCGGTGGCACTGGTCACCAGGGGTATACCGCAGGAGACCGCATAGGGCAGAAAGTGGGTGTCGATCATGCCCGTCGCGGTGAAGCCGCAGATGGTGTAACTGCCCAGCAGAGCTAGGAAGGTACGGTTTCGGAACAGCCGGGCAAGACGCCCGCCCATCGTGTCGGGCACATCGTCCTCGATCATGGCTTCGCGGCCGGCGCGCTCGGCGCCACGGCGCGGCGTCCTGACCACGTCGGCCCCGGGCTTGATGAGCAACCAAACGACCGGCAACAGGACGACACAGACGGCGGCCAGGAACAGGTAGCCCCAGCGCCAGCCGAACGCCGTCAGGATCATCGCCATGATCGGAAGGATGGCGATGTGACCAGCCGTGGAGCCCGCATTGGCGAACCCCACCGCGAGGCCGCGGTTTTGATCGAAGTGGCGGGAGATGGTGGCGCCGGCCACGTTCTTGGAGACGATGCCGAATCCGATCCCGCCCAGCACGGAGTAGACCAGCAGGATCTGCCACACCGAATCGACCTGTGAGGTCAGGCCAAGCGCAAGCCCAATCACCAGCAGCCCGATGACCAGGATGTTTCGCGCGCCGAACCTATCCAGCAGGTTGCCGACCAGAGGACTGGTGATGGCCATGCCGATCAGGGCCCAGGCGACGACAGTGGAAATGAAGCTCTTGGACCAGCCGAGATCGGCCTCGAGGCTGGGCATGGCAAGACCGATCGAAGCGCGCGCCACCGATACCATGGAGAGCGCCAGGAACATGACGAAGACCACCAACCAGCCGTAATTGTTGGACTTGAAAGAGGTGATCAGGAAATTTCCGCTGGCGCGATCGCTGGACAACTGGGGCTCTGCCTTTCGGGACTGTTGGGAAGCCGGATCGGCGACCCCGGAACGTTGGCGGAGCATAGCCTTTTGGCGGCACGGATCAACCAGGGGGGAGGGCCGAAGGAGGGGCCTGCGAACCTCCAGCGTGTCATTGCCGGTCCCAAGGCCAAGGTGTAAAGTGCCGAAAACCTGAAAACAACGATATTTGAGTGGGAGGATAGAGCATGCTGCGCGCTTCTCGTTTTACGTTTTCGTGGCTGGCCGGCCTTGGCATCGCAATGGTGGGCTTTGCTAGCTCGGCCACGGCCCAGAGCGTCGGGGAATTCTATAAAGACAAGACCATTAAGGTGATTCTCAGCGCCGGGCCGGGAGGCGGTTACGCGACCTTCGCCAATCTCCTGATGAAGCATATGGGGAAGTATATTCCCGGCAATCCCAACTTCATCCGCCAACATCGCCAGGGCGCCGGCGGGCTTGTGGCCGCGAACTGGCTGTTCCACAAGGCCCCGAAGGATGGCACCGTGATTGCGCTGATCCATCGCGGCGCCGTCTCCACATTGCCGATCTTCAAGCCGAAGAACGTGCGTTACGATCCATCGAAGTTCAAATGGATCGGCTCGATGAATACGTCGATCGGATTCTGCGTGGCCTGGCATACCCAGCCGGTCAAGACCTTCAAGGACGTTTTCGCGCAGCCCCTGATCGTCGGCGGCATCGCGGCGGGCTCGGACACGGACAATTTCCCGCGTGTCTTCAACAACATTTTCGGGACCAAGTTCAAACTGATCACCGGATACTCCTCCGGCCAGGCGATCAATCTGGCGATGGAGCGTGGGGAGGTCCAGGGACGCTGCGGTTGGTCATGGTCGTCCATCACCGCGACCCGGGGCGACTGGCTTCGCGACAAGAAGATCTCCCTGCTGGCGCAGGTCACCCTTCGCAAGCACCCGAAACTGCCCGACGTACCGCTGGTGACGGATTTCGCCACCAAGCAGTCCCAACGCGATATCCTGGAGCTGGTGCTTTCGCCCCAGGCCATGGGGCGGCCGTACCTGGCGCCGCCGGAGATTCCCGCAGACCGGCTAAGCGCCCTGCAAGCTGCTTTCGACAAGTCCATGAAGGACAAGGCGCTTCTGGCCGATGCCGATAAGCGCAAGGTCGAAATCAACCCGATGTCCGGCAAAGAGATCGAAAAACTGATCAACCGCATCTACGCGATGCCGAAGCAGGTCGCCGCGTCTGCGCGCGACGCCCTCACTCGGAGCGACAAGCTCGAGATTACCGTCAAGAAGACTCCGGTGCTGAAGATCAAGACCGCTTTGACGGAGATCAAGAGGGGTGGGCGGAGGCTGTTCTTCAAGGTCAAGGGCGAGACCCATATGGTCAAGGTGTCGGGCAGCCGCACCAAGGTCATGATCGGAGGCAAGAAGACCAAGCGCAAGAATCTCAAGACGGGCATGAGCTGCACGGTCGTCTATAAGGGGAACGGCTCGGAAGCGAAGTCGGTCGCCTGCAACTGACGGCGCGGCCCGGAAAAATCAAGAACCCATGAGGAGGAAACAGTATGGCAAACGCCTATGATCTCTCGCCGGAGCTCGAAGCACAAATCATCGAGGCGGAGAAGGACATCAAGATTTATCGCTACAAGAAGCCCGAAGGCATCAAGACCGGCAAGGCGCGCATCGAGCTGGGGCGCGGCGGCAATGTCCGGGGCGTTGTCCAGATCGTCAAGGAGGGTGGGGAGAACAATCTTCATTACCACACCGACGCCGACAGCTTCTGGATGGTGCTGAAGGGTCGGGTCAAGTTCTACGGCGTGAACGATGAGCTGTTGGGCGAATTCGGTCCCCACGAAGGCCTCATCACGCCGGCCTATACCCGTTACTGGTTCGAAAGCAGCAGCGACGAAGAACTGGAATTATTGCAGATTGGTGCGTTCGGTCCCGGCGCTAGATCCAGCGGCCGCACAGACGTTTCGGACCAGCGCTACGAGATCACCTCGGGCGAGCGCTATGTCGACGAAGGCGGCGTGATCACCAAGGATCCCAAGCGGGGTTAAGGTTAAATATGGCCGGATTGCCGCGAATGGCGCCGGGATCTGGTATGTGCCCGCAGCATTTGGTGGGCATGGATTACCCCATCCTATATAAATGAGGGATGGAAGCGGATGGGGTCGCGGCGTGCCAACCGCGCCGGCCCCGACAAGTTTCACAGATGGGAGGAAGCTATGGCTTCGAAAATCAATCACGTCGCGATCATGAGCGCCAACTACGCGCTCGAATCGAAATTCTACGAATCCTATTTCGGCATGAAAAACTCGGCCAAGGCGCGTCCTACCCGGGCGGTCAGCATCGGCGACGGCTATGTCGGCATGAACATCAACCCGCGCCGCGCCGGCCGGCCCGGCCGCTTCGATCACTACGGCATTCAGGTCGACGATCTGGAAGGGACCGTGGAAAAGCTCAGGTCCCGCGGTCTCAAGGTCCTGAAGCGGCCCAGCACCCGGCCTTTCGCCAACTACTCGACCCACGATCCCGACGGTAACGTCTATGATCTGACCGAGGCGGGCGGGGACAACATCAAGGACGTCTATTCCCATAACGACTGGGAACAGCCGCGGACGGTCAGCCATCTCGGCCTGCGCACCATGCATGCCGAAGAGATGGCCGAATTCTATACCGAGGTCTTCGATCTCAAGCCGACCAACGGGCCGGTTCCCGAAGGCGGCCACGGCGTGACCGACGGCCGCATGACCATGATGATCATGCAATGGGATCTCGACGACTATGCCAACACCGGCATCGTCGGGCCCGGCCTGGATTATCTCGGCTTCAAGGTGGAAGACATGACCGCCTTCAAGAACGACGTCGAAGAGATCGCCGCCAACAACCCGCTGATCGCGCCTTCGCCTGTCGGCACCGGTCCCGAGGGAAAGGCACGGCTTGAGATGCTGCGCCGCACGTCCATCGGTTCCTACCACATGGCCGATGTCGATGGGGTCCTCATCGACGTCACCGAATAGGCTCGCACCACGAGTGGGCCCGGGACGGCGCGCGCCCATCGGTGTGCCGTCCCGTCCCCTGTTGACCGTCAGCTAGGACCTCAAGGATGTTTGCAAAACTCAATCACATCGCCATCGCCTCCGATCAATACGCCGTCAACGCGCGTTTCTACGAGGCCCTGTTCGGACTGCACGGTGCCAAGAATTACCGTCCGGCCCGGGCCTGCGTGGTCAGTGACGGCCGGGTCGGGATGAACATCATCCCGCGGCGCGAAGGGCGCACATCGGGCCTGGATCATTTCGGTGTGGAGGTCGAGGATATCGACGAAGCGATCGATCGGATCCACAAGTTTGATCCTTCGCTTACCGCCATCAAGCGTCCGCCGGTCCGGCCCTATGCCGCCTATTCGGGCCATGATCCGGACGCGAACATCTTCGACATTTCCCAGAAGGACATCGGTTTCCAGAAGGACGTCTATGCCGAGGAGATCGACAGGACGGAGCGTCACTTCAGCCATTTCGCGCTCAGGACCCTGCACGCGGAGCGGTGCGCCGAATTCTATTCCGAAGTCTTCGAACTGCAGCCGCTCAACAAGAAATTCGATGATGCCAATTACTACCTGACCGATGGCAATATGACCCTGGCCGTCCTGCAGTGGCGCATGGAGGATTACGACGACATGGATCCTCAGCGTCTCGGCCCCGATCACATCGGGTTCCGGGTGGAAAGCATCGACAAGGTCAAGGAAGACATCGATGACCTGACGGGGCAAAACCCGCACATGCGGACCCGGGCGATGGGCTATGGCACCGAAGGTCAGGCGCGTCTCAATCTTTTCAAGAAATGTCCCCTCGGCCATTACCACATGACCGACATCGAAGGGGTCTATATCGATCTGACCGAAGAACCGGGATAATTCGGCTCGGTCGTCAGCGTTCAACGGGAGAGGGCATCATGAAGCTACGATCCATCACCGGCGCCATTGCCGGTCTGGTGGCGCTGCTGGGAGCGCCGGATTCGGTGCGTGCCGATGCGGTATCCGATTTCTACAAGGGCAAGATCGTGACGGTCATCGTCTCCGCCGGTGGCGGGACCTATACCCTGGTCGCTCGGACCATCGCACGGAACATGCCGAGATATCTGCCCGGCGCGCCGACGATGATCGTCAAGAACATGCCCGGTGCCGGGCATGTGCGCGCCACCAATTTCATGTACAACAACGCGCCCCAGGACGGCAGCCATATCGCCACCATCGGCAACTCGATCCCGTTGCACCAGACGTTGGGCCGCAAGGGTGTTCGCTTCGACGCCCGCAAGTTCAATTGGCTGGGCTCAACGGGAATCACCAATCTGATGACCGCGGTCTGGCACACCGCCGGTGTGAAGACCATTGAAGACGCCAAGAAGAAGGAAGTGATTTCCGGTGGGACCGGCGCAGGTTCGGGAACCGTCATTTATCCGATGGTCATGAACAAGCTGCTCGGCACGAAATTCAAGGTGGTGATCGGCTACCGTCGTGCCAGCAACATCGATCTCGCCATGGAGCGGGGTGAGGTCCTGGCGCGCTCGGGCTACTCCTATGGCAGCCTCATGCGCAGCCATGCCGACTGGGTCAAGACCAAGAAGGTATTGTTCCCGGTTCAGGTGGGCGTCGACCGCAGCCGCGGTCCCAAGGGCGTGCCGCTGTTGATTGATCTTGCACAGAACGCAGACCAGAAGCAGATCTTCGAACTGTTTTCGGGCACGGTCGCGCTGGGCCGGCCTTACCTCGCGCCACCGGGCGTGCCGGCGGACCGTTTGGCGGCCCTGCGCAGCGCATTCGCTTCGACCCTCAAGGACGAGACATTCCTGGCGGCCCAGAAGAAGCGCAGGTTCGACCTGTTTCCGGCCAGCGCCGATGACGTGGCCAAGGTTGTCGCGGCCATGGTCAACACGCCTAGGGACATCGTCGCAAAGGCAAAGGCCGCCATGACCCGGACCGGCACGATCGACTGCAAGAAGCACACGGACGCCAAGAATTGCCGTTCGAAGAAGAAACGGAAAAAGAAGAAAAAGAGCTAACGCATCAGTCGCCCTGGCCGGGCAAGCGCGCCCCCTCGTCACCGCGATCCGGGAGGAGTTCCACATGTTCGCACAATTGAACCACATGGCCATGATCAGCCCCCAGTATCCGATGCTGGAGCGTTTCTATCGCTCTCATTTCAAGTTCCGTATCAGCGAGCGCGCCCATCATGACGCGGAGGCCTCGGCCGTCGTCGGTGACGGGTATGTGGGGCTCAACATCCTACCCAGGCGCGACGGCTACATGGGCGGCATCGATCATTTCGGCATCATCGTCGATTCCATCGACACCGTGTTGGAACGGATGAAGTCCGCCCACCCCAAGACGAATATCGTCAAACGGCCGAGCTATCGCCCGTTCGCCGCCTATTCAGGTCACGACCCAGACGGCAATGTGTTCGACCTTGCGGAAAAGAAGGGCGACAATCTGAAGGACGTCTACTCGGAGCAGCAGGAAGAAAACTGGAAGGACAGCAATGAGTGCCAGTTGCGGCGCTTTGCCATCCGCACCCCCAATGCCGAGGCCTGCGCCGAGTTCTATGCCGACGTGTTCGAATTGCAATTGGTGAACACGCCCGAAGGCAAGGAAGGCTATCACCTGACCGACGGCCGCGTGATTCTCTCCCTCATGCAATGGGACATCGAAAAGTTCGGCGGCATGTCGATCAAGCGGCCGGGACCCGATCACATCGGCATTCGGGTGCCGGACCTGGAAGAATTCAAGAACGAAGTACAGCGCTTGGCCGACAAGAATACCTTCATTGCAACGCGACCGCTCGGCGGCAGCAAGGAAGCAGAAATCCGCAAGGAACATTTCGTCGAAAGCGCGCTGGGTAAATTCCAGATGGCCGATCCCGACGGCAACTGGATCGATATCTCAGACGACTAGCCCTTCACCGTATCCATTCCGAGGGTGGGGGCCGAGGGGCCAGCGCCCCGACCTCCT
>JAHEKA010000550.1 GCA_024638585.1 Rhodospirillales bacterium | reverse complement strand
CAACATGTAGATCGCATCGGCACCCTTCTGCTTGAGGAAGTTGGTCTTGATGTGTTCGTAGATCTGCTCGCCGGACAGTTCCTGGACCCTGTTGAAGGGAACGTCGATCCCGGCCATGCCCTTGACCTTAAATCCAGCGTCCTTGAAATAGGCGGCGAAGGTCTTGTTGATATTGCCGGAAAAATAGGTGGCGCCGACGAAGTTCTTGATCTTGAGCGCCTTCATCGCCGCGACATGGTTCTGGCCGGCGGTGAAGATCGGCACCTTGTACTTGCGACGCCAAGCGCGGACGATCTTGGCCTCGCCCTCGTATCCGTGAACCATGAAGGGCGGCGCGCCGTTGGGATGGATCATGTCGCATTCCTGGGGAACCAGGCGCTCGATCTCCGCCTCGTAGGCGGCCATCATGGTCTTGAATTCTTCCGTCGTACCCCGGGTGATGTTGAGGAACAGCGGGATGATGCCGATGCCTTCTGGCAACAGGCGGATGACCTCTTCCGTCATACCGGGACGCATGGTGGGATTGATCATGCCGACCAAGCCGCGCCAACTGGTGAATGCCATGGGATCCTCCCTGAACTCGGTTCTTGTTGGGTGGCCCCCAACTTAGCGCCCAAGCCGCACGCGGGGAAGGGGGAGGAAACAGCCCGCATCGTGATTCGGTCCCCGGACCGGGACGCTTGCATGATTCTTGTCACGGCGCTTCAATCGGGCCGGGCTGAACAGGCTTGGGCCCTGGTCGTCTAACAGGATAGACGGCGCGGTCTACTGGACCGTGTTATGTGGGTTCGAGTCCCGCCCAGGGCATTGCCCGCGGCCCCACGCCGATGGCGAGACGCCCGCCATCGAGCCGCAAAAATTCGTTCCAGCGGGGGGGCGGGTCTGAACGGACAAATGCGCAAAATCGACACCCAGTGCTGCATTGCCGGCGGCGGCCCGGCCGGACTGATGTTGGGATATCTGCTGGCACGGAACGGCGTCGAGGTCGTGGTGCTGGAGAAGCACGCCGATTTCCTGCGCGATTTCCGGGGCGACACGATCCATCCCTCGACCCTGGAAATCATGCACGAATTGGGTCTGAGCGAGGCGCTTCTCGCTCTGCCCCATGATGAGGTCCGGTCGCTTGCGATCCGAGTGGAGGACACCGATTACGCGCTTGCCGATTTTTCCGCCCTGCCGGTACACCACAAATTCATCGCTTTCATGCCGCAATGGGATTTCCTGAACTTCATTGCCGAGCGCGCGGCGGCATTTCCCAACTTCTCCCTGGAGATGGAGGCGGAAGCGACGGAATTGTCGGTGGAAGCGGGGCGCATCATCGGCCTCCGGGCCGCAGGCGCCGACGGCCCGCTCGAAATCCGCGCGGACCTCGTGGTTGGGGCCGATGGTCGGCATTCAACGACACGCAGCAGCGCGGGACTCCGAAGCATCGAGCTCGGCGTGCCCATCGACGTGCTCTGGATGCGGATTTCCAAGCAGGCGGATGATCCGTCCCAGGCCTTGGCCCGGATCGCAGGCGGGCACATGCTGGTGATGATCGACCGAGGCACATACTGGCAATGCGCCTTCGTGATCCCCAAGGGCGCGCTCGCTCAATTGCGCGCCCGCGGCATCGACGCCTTGAGACAGGAAATCGCCGGTATCGCGCCTTTCACCGGGGCGCGGCTCGGTGAATTGGAAACCTGGGACGACATCAGCTTGTTGACCGTCTTGGTCGATCGCTTGCGCCACTGGTACCGCCCCGGCTTCCTCTGCATCGGCGACGCGGCGCATGCCATGTCGCCTATCGGCGGGGTGGGGATCAACCTGGCCATCCAAGACGCGGTGGCGGCGGCGAATATCCTCCTCGCGCCGCTCCGGGCGGGGGAAGATCTCGGCCCTTATCTTGCCAAGGTGCAGAGGCGGCGGGCCTGGCCCGCCCGGGGCACCCAGTTCCTTCAGATCATGATCCAGAACAACCTGATCGCACCGGCCGTTACCGGCGGGGCTGCTATCAAGCCGCCGCTGGCCTTCCGATTGCTCAACCGCTGGCCCTCCTTACGCCGGATCCCAGGCCGTTTGATCGGCCTGGGTTTGCGCCCGGAACACATCCGCTAGATGAGGACGCCCGGCAATCTCACGCTAATCCACCGGGCCGGGGCAGGGCGCCCCTACAGGTAGCCGCACCCGGCCCAGAATTTTTCCGCCGCCCGATGCAGCGGCACGCCGAGCGGCGCTTCGGGAGTATTGCTGCACATCCGATCCAGC